>JAZLHO010000034.1:0-6585 GCA_045616865.1 Lachnospiraceae bacterium
CTTTCATTCTCCTTACAGATCTCTAAGACCAGACAAAATGACGAACTAGAATCTACTCTGTCTTCCTGTTGTCTTAAGTTTACAACAGTTAACCGTTCTTGTATCAACCTCACTGTTTACTTTTTATCATTCCTCCTTAAAATCAGATGATCCCGTGATTTTTCATTGCGGCGATAAGTCTGGCTTCATGATCTGCCTCCATAGGAATCAGAGGAAGGCGTACATAATTATCACAATATCCAAGAGCCGCCATAGCCGCCTTTACCGGAATCGGATTAACTTCACAGAACAAGGCATTGATAAGATCAAGATATTCCGTCTGAAGCTTTGCAGCACCGGCATAATCTCCGGCAAAACATCTGCTGCATATTTCCATCGTCTGTTTAGGCGCTACATTGGAAAGAACAGAGATAACTCCGGATCCTCCCATAGCAAGGATAGGAACGATCTGATCATCGTTACCCGAATACATATCCAGCTTGCCGTCTATGAGACCGGCGGTTTCAACGATCTTTGAAATGTTTCCGTTAGCCTCCTTGATTGCTGCAATATTCGGATAATCCATAAGCGCAGCGTATGTCGACGGTTCGATGTTTACTCCTGTACGGGAAGGTACATTATAAAGAATGACAGGCTTGGTTGAAGCATCAGCGATAGCCTTGAACATTGCGATCAGGCCCTTCTGAGTTGTCTTGTTGTAATACGGAGTAACGACCAGAAGTCCGTCATAACCGATCTCACAGGCAAACTTAGTCAATGAAATCGCATATGCAGTATCGTTTGAACCTGTTCCGGCGATCATTTTTGTCCTTCCGGCAGCTTTTTCAAATGCGAATCGGAGAACCTCCCGATGTTCAGCATCAGAAAGAGTAGATCCCTCGCCGGTCGTTCCGGCGATAACCAGAGCATTGATGCCCTCACTGATTTGCCATTCGATGAGCTCTCCAAATCTTGCGTAATCGACGCCTGCAGAATTCATCGGTGTGATCAGTGCTGTAGCCACACCCTTAAAAATAGGATTTTGTGTCATTTCTTTTCCCTCCCTTGTTGATTGGATTTTCGTCGGATGCAATCCCTATACAACTATAAAACATATGCAGGCAAATTGCAAAGAGATTGAGCTGTTTGAATTGATTATAAAGAGATAAAAAAAGAGAGGAATATGGTAGAATATCATATGAAAAAGCATTTTCAAATAATAGCAGACGGAGAATACATCAATGAATTCAACCACAAAATCAGTCAGCAAAGAAAAACCGTTCAACAAAGCCGGAAAATTCCTGGCATTGTTTTCCCTTACGATGGTGTCATACGGATTTGTACTGTCACTTGAACAGGCAATACTGTATGATATGCAGGAACTTTATGGGGCAAATTCAGAAATCATGGGCTTTGCGGTAGCGGCAAAAAGCACAGCACAATTCATCATTCCGATACTCATAGGTTTTCTCGCTGACCGATTCGGAAAAAAACCGTTCCTGCTGATATTCGTCGGCTTTGCATTTCTGGGGTGTCTGGTTACAGGATTTTCCAATACATTATGGATATATGTGGCAGGATCTCTTTTGCTGGGAGCTGCCTGCAGCACGATTGAAAGCATGGTCGTATCGCTCCTGCCGGATATTGATGCAGAGCACAATACGCAGAACGGAAACTTCATTCAGGTCATATATGCAATCGGTGCCGGAACTTCACCTCTTCTTGTTGCCACACTCATAGACAACAATATCATGACCTGGCGTGCAGGATTCTGGATTTTTGCAGGTGTTTATGTAGTCATTTTTGTTTTTGCAGCGATAACCAAATTTCCAAAAAGCCAGCTTAAGGAGGTAAATGCTGCCGCCTCGCAGGAGGACAAAGTCAGTGCAAAGAATGTATTTACATTGCTCTTTATAGTAATGTTCCTGATGATGGTCATATATCTGATCATAGAGAACTCATTTGCATTTTTTATTGATTCACTGTCTGTTGAAAAAGGAGATACGAAGGCCGGAGCATGGGCATTATCCTGCTTCTGGTATGGAATGGGAATTTCACGATTATGGATATCCCGACAGAAAAATCCAAATGAAATAAAGATCGTCAGAATAAGCTTTATCCTTTCCGGAATAGCAATAGCACTTGTTCTGATATGCAAGAGTGCGATATTGAGCATACTGCTGTGTCTGGTTGCAGGAATAGTATTTGGTCCGATCTGGCCGACTATCGTAGCATATGCAGGAAAGAAGTACAGCGGATCGGCAAGTCTTGTCAGTCTTATTGTGGCCGGCGGTGCATTTGGCGGAATCATCGGACCGGCCATGACAGGAGCGATTTCAGAACGTGTCAGCATGATACTGGCATTTGCAATTCTGGCAATAGTTGCATTCGCCGGCGGAGCAATCACATTGCTCTTAAAAAATAAAGAATAAAAAACTACTGTTTCGGGGCTGCTACGGATTTTCTCACAATCAGTTTATCTGATTTAAGAGTATATACCCCCTCAATCGGCGCAGCTCCGGAGGTGATTTGTTCATCGAGGAACTTGATTGCTTTTTCGGCCATCTCGAAAAGATCTATGCGGATCGTGGTCAGCGGCGGGAAATAAATCCTGGACAGATCGAGATCATCTATTCCGACAAAAGAAAAATCCTCAGGGACAGAATAACCATGTTCCTGGACACAGTGCATTCCGGCGAGTGCAAAAGAATCCGTCGCGCAGACTATTCCGGTAGGATGTTCACTGAAATCAAGGATATTGTTCATGCATTGAAATGCAGAATCTATATCACATGCTTCTGCCTGCAGCCATGAAGGATGAACAACAAGGTGATTTTCTGAAAGAGCACGACAAAAGCCGTTAAATGTAGAAGTATAGAAATCCGGTATTGCCCGCTCTCCTATAAAGCCTAATTTTTCATGTCCTGCCTGAATAAGATAATTTGTGACTGTATATGCTGCAACTTCATAATCGAAGCAGACTCTTGTATAACCCGGGTGCTGGCGATGTGCATCGATGACCACAAAAGGCACATTTTCCTGACGGAGAAACACAAGAGTTTCAGCTTCAATATCGTGAAGGAAAATGGTCCCGGCAGCCGTGCCATATCGGATTGCCTTTGCAGCAGAAGAATTCCGGAAGGATTCGTCAATCTTTGAAAGCATGAGATCATACCCGGCCTTAGCAGCAACCGAGCTGCATATATCCAGAATAGTTGAATAGAATAGATTTCCGAAAGATGCGAAATCATCGATAACCAGATAAATGGTTTTAGACCTGAATGGTACGATGTGTTGTTTGCTTGTGACAGGTGTATAGTTCTCTTCGTCGATAATCTTCAGAACCCTGTCACGTGTTTCCTGACTTATGCCGGGTTTGTTGTTAATTACATAGGATACAGTTGTAGTCGATACATTAGCGATATCGGCTATTTTTTTTATTGAAGGTTTTTCCATTTTACTTCTCCCAAAAGAACAAACGCACATAACCTTAAGTCGCATCTCTGATGTTTATTGAATTTTAACATATCAAAAATTACTGAATCAAGAGGCAAAAATTACTGTTCAGTAAACAACAACTGAAGCATAAGCAATACAGCTGAAACATTAAATTAAGTCAGAGTTAAGACTTATATCTTTGGCTACAAATACCATAGATTTTTGGAATGTTGTTTTTGTATTCTTCATACAGAGTCATTTAAAAAGAGGTTCATTGCTATGAAAGAAACTGTTGCAATATTCAGCCTTGCTGCAAAAGCAGAAGTAGGATTTGAAGATGCCGGAAATCTGGCTAAAAAGGTTGCGGCATCCCTGGAAGAAAAAGGTATTCATACATACAACACAGGACTTGTAGTTTCTGATTTCAGGTCAGCGGACCGGGTGGCATATCTTCTGAAAAATGAAGATATAAAAGCAATTCTTGTATGTGTTGCCACATGGAGTGAAGACAGTTATGTGCTCCAGTTTTTAAAAGAGATAGATAAACCGATCATACTTCATGCATTCCCCAATATGGAAAGCGGATCGCTTTGCGGTGTAATGCAGATTGCCTCAGTGATGAAGGATGTTGGTTTTAAAAATTGCAAGACTGTGTATGCGGCTCCGGGCTCTGAGGAATCTGTTGCCGGAATTGTCACAGCACTCAATTCAAAAATCAGTTCCGTAAACAGGAAGTCAGATGACAAAGCTTTTTATATCGGGTCGATTGGCGGACGCTGCGCAGGCATGACAGAAATAGCCTTCGATGAATTTTCTTTATTTGAGAAATGCGGTGCAATTATCGTAAATATCAGCGAGGCAGAGCTGGAAGAAAAAACTAAAAATGCAAACCTGAGAGAGGTTGTTGATATTATCAATGATTTGAACAGCCGGGGATATCATATTAATTCAAGCTCATATGATATGAAGCAGTCCGTGAAATACTATCTGGCTATGAAAGCTCTCATCAAAAAATACGGGCTCTCCGGACTTGCAATTAAATGCTATACACGGTTCATGGGAAAGATATGTCTCGGTTACTCACTGCTTTCTGATGAAGGTTATGCATGCAGCTGTGAGGGTGATGTAAATTCGGCGGTCATGATGAAAATCATGATGGAGGCGACAGGAGAGTGCGTAAACAATACAGATATTTTAAATCCATTACCGGATGACAATGCAATCATATTTGCTCATTGCGGAAGCAGCGGATTCTCAATTGCACCGAGCGCAGATGAAGTCAGACTTACACCGGTAAGAATCATGAATAACGGAGTGTGCAGCCTTTTCAGACCGAAACTCGGAACGGTTACGGCAGCGGATCTGGTAGGACATGGTGATTCATTGAGAATGTCAGTGATGACGGGCGAAGCAATAGAGAAGGAATACCTTTTCCCGGGTAATCAGGCCTGTATAAGGTTTGAAAAAAATGCAGTAGGAATCTGCAGGGACGTTATCGATAAGGGATGCGGACATCATTGGATGATCGGATATGGAGATGTAAGAGAAAAACTGATGAATTACTGTGACAGTCACGATATCATTTTCCAGGATCTGACATAAACAGAGTGGTAGCATCACACATTAGTGTGTTGGTATAGGTTTTTAATAAAAAACGGAGGAAAAAGAAATGAAGAAAATCGTTGCACTTATTTTAACTGCAATTATGGTTCTTTCTCTTGCAGCATGTGCAGCTCCGGCAGCAGCACCGGCGGAAGCACCGGCAGCTGAGGCGGAAGAAAGCGGAAAGAAAGTTCAAAAGATCGGACTTTGCATGCCTACAAAGGAGCAGACGATCTGGACAATGCAGGGTGAGAGACTTACAGAAGCTCTTGAAAAAGCAGGCTATGAGGTTCTCATTGAGTTCGCTGAGGATGATTCAGCAAAGCAGGTAATGCAGATCGAAAACATGATTTCAAAGGGTGTTGACATGCTTATCATCGCAGCTGTTGACGGAGGTGCGCTTACAGAGGCCTGCGAAAAGGCAAAGGCAGAAGGAATCTACGTTATCGCTGATGACCGTGGTATCATCAATACAGAGGCAGTTGACTGGTATGTAACATGTGATTACAACAGACTTGCAGAGATGCAGGGACAGTATATCATCGATGCGCTTGATCTTGATAACACAGATGAGACATTCACAATGGAGATTTTCGCAGGATCACAGGACGATACAAACTCACTCGTATTCTACAACGGACAGATGAGTAAGCTTCAGCCATATGTTGACAACGGTAAGATTATTATCAAGTCAGGTCAGAACGGCGCTGCTGAATGTGCTATCCAGTCATGGGATTCTTCAAAGGCTCAGGCTCGTATGGATAACCTTCTTTCAGGATTCTATTCAGATGAACCACTTGATGTTTGTCTTTCAACCGCTGACTGTCTTGCAATCGGATGTATCTCATCACTTGAATCAATGGGTTACGGCACAGCAGAAAAGCCATTCCCGATCGTAACAGGACAGGATGCAGAGCTTGCTGCAATCAAGAATATCATTGCAGGAAAGCAGACTATGACGGTATTTATCGATGGTACCCTTCTTGCAGAGCGCATGGTAGAGCTTATTGCAGCTATCAACGAAGGAAAAGAGATGACACCTGACGGCGAATTCGATAATAACGTAAAGAAAATACCGGCACTTTATTACGATCCTTATGTAATTGATGCAACAAATGTTGATCACCTTATCGATGTAGGCTTCTACACAAAAGAAGAAGTTTACGGCTGATAGATCAAAATAGTTTTAAATTTAAGTAATTCCACCTAATGGTGGGGCTCCCTAACCGGAGCCCGATGCAGATTTATAGACAATGTATAAAAAGGGGGCAAAGAATGTCAGAATACATTCTGGAAGCAAAAGGCATCACAAAAGAATTCCCCGGTGTAAAAGCACTTGATGATGTAACGTTCAAGGTAAAAAAAGGCGAGATCAAAGGTCTTGTCGGCGAGAACGGAGCAGGAAAGAGTACGCTGATGAACGTACTCTCAGGCGTGTGGCCGAACGGGTCATACACGGGAAATTTCTACGTAGAAGGAAAAGAATGTAAATTCAAGACTATCAGAGACTCAGAGGTAGAAGGTATAGCGATCATCCACCAGGAGCTCGCACTGATACCGCTGTTA
>JAZLHO010000035.1:0-55735 GCA_045616865.1 Lachnospiraceae bacterium
TGAATAAGTTCCTTTGGCGGAAGTATAATCTCTTCCTCATGAGGATAACCGCATAAGTCTATGTTATAACCAAGCTCTTCGATTTCTTTTACTGTGTATCTCTTTGACTTCCATGTTTCAGTTGAGTTTTCATCTTCTTTAGCATCTTTGATTTCACTGCGATTGTTCCACCAGTCAATAATTACATCAAAATCTTTTAGATCTATCGGATTTGTCTTATTGAAGTGTTTCTTTCCTTCCGGCATATCCATACGATAGAACCATACATTCTTAGTTGGTTCTGTATTATCAAAGAAAAGAATATTTGTCGTAATAGATGTGTATGGTGCAAATACCGTACCTGGCATACGGATTACTGTATGAAGATTAAACTCATTAAAGAGCTTCTTCTTGATATTCACTTTTGCATTATCTGTACCAAATAAGAATCCATCCGGAAGAATAACTGCGGCCCTACCGTTCTTTTTTAGTCGGTACATAATAACGGACATGAATAAATCCGCAGTTTCACTTGATGCCAGATCATCAGGGAAATGATTCTTTACTTCGGTCTTTTCAGATCCACCATAAGGCGGATTCATAAGGATAACATCGAACCTGTCATCATCTGTATAATCGAGAACATCACGTGTAAGTGAGTTATCATGGAATACCATCGGCACATCAAGATCATGAAGCAGCATATTTGTTATGCATAACATATATGGAAACTGCTTCTTCTCGATTCCATACACAGATTCACTGTATAGTCTGTCATCTTCAGTTGTCTTCTTAAGCGGTTCAAGTTCTTTGAGCCAGCTTGTTAAGAATCCTCCTGTACCGCATGCAAAGTCTGCCATCTGTTCGCCTATCTGCGGCTTTATCATCTTTGCCATGAACTGTGTGACGGCTCTTGGTGTGTAGAATTCACCTGCAGATCCTGCACTTTGGAGTTCTCTAAGGATAGATTCATATATCTCTCCGAATGCATGGCTTTCTTCATAGTCGCTTAAATCAATATCATCTATGACATTGATTACTTGTCTTAAAAGCACACCATCTTTCATATATTGATTCGCATCTTCAAATGTAGTTTTAACAATAGACTTCTTGATTGGTGTTTGAGGTGTGACTTCAAGACCTTTAAGAGTCGGAAATAATGTGTTATTCACAAAATCAAGAAGTTTATCTCCTGTCATCGCATTTCCGCTACGATCATCGACAGCCCAGTTAGACCATTTGCATTCATCTGGAATGATAGATTCATATCCGTCTTCGTTAAATTCCCAGTCCTGTTCCTTTGAATCATAGACTTTAAGAAACAGCATCCATGCAATCTGTTCAATTCTCTGCGCATCACCGTTGATGCCGGCATCATTACGCATGATGTCTCTTATACGTTTTACAAATCCTGAAATGTTTGACATATCAACCTACCTTGTATAATTCATCTTCAAGTTCTTTTACTGCCTTAAGATAGCCATCCTTACCACCAAAATATGCAGCAATCTTTGACGGTTTTCCAAATCTATTGAATGGATCAAGCTTCAATACTTCTGTCTTCTCAATTTCATAGACACCCTCGTTCATGTATCTATCAAGAAGTGCTTCCAATACTTCTCTTGCAACTCCGCCATATTTGCTTAGAAAGTCTCTCTTCTTAACGTTGTTAGCTCTTTCTCTTCTTGTAAGAGGCTTCTGATCATACGCAACATGGCAGATGAAATCGAAGTCATCAACATCCTCCATCTTTTGTTCCTGTTTCATTGCTTCAAGATCAATTCCCTTATCAAGCAGCATCTCTTTGATGGCTTCTTTCTTTTCCTCTGCCGACCATCGGCGAATAAAGTTATTAAGTGATGCGTACTGTCCGATGATATTAGACTTTGTGTAATCTATTATGTTTTCCTGTCTTAAGAGTTTTCCGTTTGCATCATATATTGAAACCGTTTTAGATGTGACAAATACCTGACATCCATCCGGTGAAACGATAGGTTTATCATGAATGTCTACTGTTGGAGGATTATCAAGTGGTATAGACTTTTCCCCTTTTTCCGGGAACTCAACAGGTTTTGGATTGAATCCTTCCTGCTGTTCAATAGGACCGTCCCATTCAGGATCAGCAAAGAGTCTTGTTACATTTCTAAAGTCCATAACCGTGAAGCTCATCTTGCCTTCCTTCTCTCGAAGTCTCGTTCCGCGTCCTATGATCTGTTTGAACTCAGTCATTGAGTTAATCATCTGATCAAGAACAATGAGCTTTGTCATCTTGCAGTCAGCACCGGTTGAAAGGAGCTTTGATGTTGTTGCTATAACCGGATATTCTGCCGATACTGAAATAAAGTAATCCAGCTTGCTCTTTCCATAGGTATCACTTCCGGTAATCCTTACAACATAATCAGGATTTCTTGCCATCATGTCCTTGTTACAATTGGCAAGTGCAACCCTCATACGCTCGGCAGCATCTTCCGTAGCGCAGAATACTATGGTCTTTTGCATTCTGCCTGTACTTACTAAATACTTAGTGATTTCTTCTGCGACCTCTTGTGTTCTGTCTTCAAGTATTATGTTGTAATCATAGTCATTATTAGTATATATGCGGTCTTCAATCTCATTGCCGTTCTTATCTCTTTGTCCTTTGTATGGACGCCAGCCTTCGCCGATGTTAGTACGGATATTGATGACCTTAAATGGTGCAAGGAAACCGTCTTCGATTCCTTCTTTAAGGCTATATGTATATACCGGTTCACCGAAGTAATCAATATTTGATATATACTTCGTTTCTTTCGGTGTAGCTGTCATACCTATCTGAGTAGCAGATGAAAAATATTCTAATACTTTACGCCAGTTGCTGTCCCTTTTTGCTGACCCGCGGTGGCACTCATCAACAATTATCAAGTCAAAGAAGTCTTTATTAAACAGTGAAGATAGTCTTTCAACCGGGTCATAATCTCCATCTGTGTCCTCGTTGTCACTGCCTGTAAGCTGCTGATACAATGAAAAATAAACTTCATGAGAAGTAATCGTTGTTGGATCTTCATGCACAAAGTTTATTTTATGAATGGTCTTTTCAAGCGGGCTGAAATCCTGCTGAATAGATTGATCCACTAATATATTTCTATCAGCAAGATATAATACCTTTTTCTTAACTCCGCTTTTCAGCAGTCTATATACTATCTGAAAAGCTGTGTATGTCTTTCCGGTTCCGGTTGCCATAACAAGAAGTATTCTATCCTGTCCTTTAGCAATAGCGTTTAATGTTCTGTTTACTGCAGTTTGCTGATAGTATCTTGGAGGATATGTGTTCTGACTTGTATAGTAAGGCTGCTTAATGATTGCTTTTTCAGCTTCGCTTAATCCTGCGCCGCCATTTATCTCTTTCTGATACCTGTCAATCAGTTCATCATATGTTGGAAACTCATCTAATCCTATCTGTTTTTCTTCACCGGTAATAAAATCATACTCTTCAAATGCATCACCGTTAGAACTATATGCGAACTTAATATCCATCATCTGTGCATACTCTTTTGCCTGCTGCATTCCGTAAGATACCGAATGATTGTTGTCCTTTGCCTCTACGATAGCAATAGGATTGTTGTTGTTTACATATAGAACATAATCCGCTTTCTTAGGTTTTTCACGAAAAGCGATATTTCCACGCAGATTAACTTTACCATCGGTGATTTTAGTCTCCATGGTAATCCTGCCCGTCCATCCCTTTTTCTGAATGGCAGGTGTAATATAGTTAAGCTTAATATCTTCCTCTGTCATCTGTTTCTTATCAATCATAATGGCACCTTTAATAAAAAACCATAACCATCGTCATTGCTATAATCGCAATAAGCTTCAGCCAGTCTCTTTTCAATAATCTTTTATAAGTATCATCTTCCTGTCCATGCTCCTGTGGCATCAATTACATATCCGTCAGGCGTTCTTCCCGGCCCGATAAAGCAGGCCCCGTAGGTTCCGTCCTTATTAGGATTAAGATAATACCTCTTACCTCCTATAAACTGCCATCCGGTCAGCATCCTGCCGTATTCATCAAACCAGAACCAGTCAGCTCTATGCTGACCTTCTCCTGCATAAGGATTAACAATATAACCCCTGCAACAGCTGTTTCATATGTGATTCCATAAAGAAGCTTTATCGCACCATCCGGAGTCTTCACTGTGCTCCATGCATCTGAATCCGGATTGTATTTCCAAACCCTCACTACATCTCCTCCGGAACCGTCATCTTCACTTGTAAAGCAAAGAATCGTATCATCCGCCGCACACAGCTTTGCATCTGTAGCTATGACAGGAAGCGATGCAAGGATCCTGTATCCTTCTGATGCCTCGCCATAATCCGGATACTCCACTGTCATCTCCTCGATCTGCTCCGATTCCGAATAGACTGTTTGTGCCCAGGTTGGCATCACACAGGTGCATGTCAGACAAAATGCAATTAAAAAAGCTGAAAACTCTCTTGATATCTTTCATTTTATTTTTCGTTTTCTAATTAAGAAATATATCCCATAAAATAGGATAATCAGTATACCTATTACTCTCAAAAACAGAAGAAAAATTTTGTTCCGGAATAGCGTTATACCAGCTCCCATACACTGCATTTGGCAACATGATCCATTCTATGCCCCATTTATCCTTATAGGCAGCATCTGTTGCCTGATTTGCTCTGGTCACTGCTTCATTTTCGAAATCATCGGTGAAATCATTGATATCATCACCGAGAAGTAAAGCAATCTGAAATCCCTTTGCAATGATTGACTGCCTTGCCGATTCCTTGCTTCTCTGAGAATTCTTTAATGCATTATTTATAATCAAATGTTCCTCATCCGCATATGGAAATTTTAGATACTGAAGCTGCTTAAGAGTGATATCATGCATGGATATTCCAAGATCATCCCGAATACTGTCCTGATTCTCATCATATCCGTTTTTGTTTTGATAACCCTCTTCCGTTGACTTGTAGCCCTTTTCCGAACGATTGGTCACATAAAAAATCTCTACGCCGTTATCTTTTGCGTAATTCAGAAAATCAAGTGCTCCCGGCAATGCATTACATGCATCCGTCATGAGGAATTGAGCAAACTGAACATTATTCCGTTTCCCGCCCAGCATCAGATCAGTAGTATAGTGTACACCGTCAACCAGGGTATCATCCATATCCGTTATGATTGCCAGACCTTCTCCTGTGCCGCCATTTTCGGCAATGATGTCATCCAATCGGCTCTTTGCAGTTTCAAATGCCTGCATCATAAGTCCCTGTGCCTCGGCTGACATCTGCCATGCAGCCGCTCCTTTCAGGTTTTCATACACCATCCGGTTTTTGGTTATGATTTGCGACTGAAGCTCTTTATTCCTGTTATTTGACTGTATCAGAAACACGGAAAGTGTGACAGAAACAACAAAAAGGATTGCAATAATGAATAAATAAGTTTTCTTGTTTGTTTTCATAGTGATAGTTCCTTCTATACTTATAAGGAATTTTAAACACTTAAAAAGGAAAAGTTTCTTCGGTGACATTTTCCGGATGGAACCAAGTGCGATTTACTGATAGATAAAATCACCCTCATTTATTCCTTCAGGATCAAACAGGATATGATCATATACGCACAGACCGTATTTCTGATTTTTCTTCACCGTATAATACTCCTCATTTGAATCTATTATCTCTATCTGTTTGAATATAGTATAACCTTTATTGATATTATAGACTCCCTGCAGAGATGCGGTCTCACCTAACTTATATCTCTCATTTGTTCCGGGTTTTACTACATAATCACCGGGCTGGAACGGACTTTCACTGGAGAAATTGATATAGTATTTCTCACCATCGGAATAATATATTTCTGTTGGAATATACTGAACACTCGTACCTTTCTCGGAATAAACCTCTTTATAGAATCCCTCACTTGTATCATCACCGCCTCTGGCGAGATAACCCTCAGGTATCACGAGAAATGTTTTCGAAACCACTGCTGATTTAGGTATTTTAAGACCGGCATTTGAACCTGAATCAATATTGAAGGAGACAAAACGGTCATTGATGAAATCCACCATATATTTATTAAGATACAGTCTTGCGTATGTATTACCGTCAACACTGTTTATCTCCTGAAGCTGACAATCAGCGGTAAGCGGTGTTCCCTTGAACTTTATCCTAAGGTTTTTGGTGTTTGTAAAAGCCTCCTTGTCCTCATCAGACAGCTTGAAAACTATCTGCCAGTTCTCGTCAGTGACGATTCTGCATACCAGTGCAGAGCTTCCTACCATCTGCCCTGAGCTCATATGCTCTGCATGGTAATTCTGAATATTGAAATCCTCATCAGTTATTGACTGTATATCCCTCTCTTCAAATCCATCGATAGTAAGGCTTACCGTTCCGGCAACCGGCGCATATTCCTTTGAAAAGCTTATCCCGCTTTCATTCATAACCTGCTGAATCGCTTCGGATTCGAATACATTGGAGTATTCGAGCATGGAATTACTGATATTGGATTTGAAGCTGTAAACAGAATTGAAATTATTCTCATCGAATTCGGATGAAAATGATTTCAGGTCCTTCTGAATTCTTTTTACACTATCTGAACTCAAGGAAAAATCATATACAGAATTTGTCGAAAGAAAGTCATTCATAGCTCCGGTCTCATCAATTGAAAAAACCTCTGATCCCACGCCTACTCTCTTTCCTCCGGAAACAAAATAATTGATATAACCGGCCTTCGGTGTCCTCATAACTGTCTCAGAACGGATAATTATTCCTCTGTGTTCTGTATTTTTAGTCATGCTTCCTTCTGTTACTTCATAGAAATTGACTTTATTTTTCTTGAAGCTGGTAAAAGCCGTAAAAATAATATACGCAAACAGAACCATAAATACTATGATTCCTATGTTTATCCTTATTTTCTTACCGCCAAGACCTTTTATATTATTGGAAGCCAACTCATCCTCCAAAAAACAGACAGCTTAAAAAAGCTGTCTGTTGAAAACATCAAATTATAAAGATACAATAACGTTCTTTCTGGCATTCTCCGGGAGATCCGCCTCTGCTCTGGAAATGCTGATAACGAAAGTAACATTGTATTTCTCACCTAATTTATCAAGTTCCTCTATTGTATGAGCAATATCAGCATTTTCAAGGTGTGCAATCTTCAAAAAGCTGTCAAGGAACATATATTCAAGATCATGATCCTGAGAAATAATACCGGCAACAAATCCGATAAAGCCTTCAGTAGTAGTAATCGGAAACTCGTTTACGTTGATTAATCTGATCTTGATGCCTAAATCGTGCATATGCTTTGAATTCTTGTCTAAATACACGATAGTTCCGTCACATGTCTTAACAGCATTATTGGCTTTTTCAAGTAAATAAGGTGTTTTACCTTTGCCGTTTTCGCCTGCAATTATCTGGACCATGATAGTGGTACCTCCTCTTATTACTCTTAGTTATATTATAAAATATCAAAGTGTAAAGTGCAACTGATTACTCCACACCTGAAATGATATAATCCATGTTATCATACAGCGATCCTGTACTGTCACTTCCGAGGATGACCCCGATATAGGTGTCCTCATTTTCATTCTTTACGGCAAGAACGAGACAATGCCCTGCGGCATAAGTGGTTCCGGTCTTTCCTGCCACTACAGATAAACCCTCCGGAAGCTCACGATCCTTTAGAATAAATTTATTCGTGTTCTTCCATAGTCTTGATCCATAGGTTCCATCCGGATTCAGATACTCGACATTATAGTCATCCTTACAGCAGACATCGGTAAATTCCTTGTATTTAACAGCTTCATTCATCATAAGGTACAGATCATAGGCTGTCGTGTAATGATCCTCTGCTGTCATACCGTGAGGATTGGAAAAATGTGTATCTGATGCCCCGATATCTGCCGCTTCTTTGTTCATGAGATCTACAAAGCCTTCTATGCTTCCGCCTATGTGGATGGCTATAGCATTGGCAGCATCATTGCCCGAAGGAAGCAGAAGCCCATATAAAAGCTGCCGTAAGGTATATGTCTGACCTGGCTTGACATGAGCCAGACTTGCACCCTCTTCCGTGATCAGTGCATCTTCAGTTATCGTAACCTGATCATCCAGATTCCCGTACTTTATCGCGCATAATGCTGTCATTATCTTAGTGGTGCTTGCCGGATTCATCCTGGCCATGGCTTCTTTTTTAACCAGTGCATTCTCTCCTGCACATTTTGTCAGAAAACCGGCTTCGGATGTCAGCACATCTGACAGATCACGGGTATCAGCATTGATTACAGCGATATCTCTGGCAAATAACGGGAGCCTGCTTTGTTCATATGATTCGGAGGATATCAGCTGACTATATCTGTTTTCTGTATCATAGTAGTTTTTGATCTGTGAGCCTTTGATTTTGAGAACAGCAAAAATAATTAGAAGCAGGACTACTAATAGAAGTACTACCAGCAGAATGCTTCTAATCATGATTATTCTTCTTCTGCGCCTTTTTCTCTGCGCTTTATAAGAATTATAGCTTATATTATCTGTACGCCTCTCTGAATTCAAAATCTCCCCTATCCAGTGCAAGTATCATAAGTTCTGCAGAAGCAAGATTTGTAGCAAACGGTATATTGTAATTATCACAGCTCCCTGCTATGCTGCTTATAGTCGGTTCATGAGATTGACGGTGGAATGGATCTCTGAGAAAGATAACCAGGTCAAGTTCATTATCATCAATCTGAGCGCAGAACTGCTCTATACCCCCGACAGAACCGGAAATAAACTTGTGAACCTTAAGTCCTGTAGCTTCTTCTATCAGTCTTCCCGTAACTCCCGTTGCATAAAGCTCATGCTTCTCAAGTATGGATTTATATGCAACACAAAAATCCTGTATTAATCTTTTTTTTGTATCATGTGCTATAAAACCGATTTTCATAAGTACCTCCTCGTGCGAACCTCCTTAGGATGAAGTCCGACACTTAAAACCACGCCCATACCGAAATACATACTGACAAGTGAACTTACACCTGAGCTGATAAACGGAAGCGGCAGACCGGTATTTGGAAACAGTCCGGTCGCAACTGCTATATTGGTAAAGCTCTGCATTGCAAGAAGCATACCAATACCTGTGCATATTACTTTACCTTGTATATCTGCAGCCTTTCTTGCCGTACGAAGGCACATAAACACTGCCAGAGCAAACAGTATAATAACTGCTATACTTCCTATAAATCCAAGTTCCTCCCCGATGATAGCAAATATGAAATCTGTCTGCTCCTCTGCGAGAAAATTACCGTTCTTTACAGATTCAAGTCCTGTATTGTTGAGCCCCTTACCCATCAGCTTTCCGGAGGCTATGGCCATAACAGAATTATTCTGCTGAAGATTTTCATCCACATACTGGGTCTTATCAAAGAACGCAAGTAAACGTCCGACTCTGTAATCACCAAGAAAGCTCAGCATTCCGTTTTTTACGAGAAGCAGAAAGCCAGCTCCAACCGGAATTATGATAGCCAGCACGATCATAATAAATTTATATGACAGCCCTGCAACAAAGAACATGCACGCAAGCTCGACGAGTATGATGATTGTGGTTGAAGTATCAGGTTCAAGAAGAATAAGTACGACCGGAATCATAGCAAGCCCGAAGGCCGGAATCATGATATTGGTTCTTCCCTTCTTTTCTTCATTTCTCCCGAAATAATCGGCGAAGAAAAGCACCAGTCCGATCTTGACAAATTCCGATGGCTGAAAACGTCCTATTACAGGAAGTGTAATCCACCGTCTGGCTCCATGACTGATAAAGCCGTATACGAGTACCATTACCAGAAGAGCCAGACATCCGATATATATGATTATGCTGAATTTCAGTATGGTATGGTAGTCTATGAATGAGATTGCTACCATCATAGCCACCCCGAACAAAGCTCCATATATCTGCTTACGGACAAGACTCATCTCTCCATTGGTAGCGCTGTTTATAGCCAGCACACCAATGGCACTCAGGATGATTATACATATCATCAGTATGAAATTAAGATTTTTTAATGATATCTTACCCAAAATACATCTCCATTGTACATTATTTCAGAATACATTACAAGGAAACCGGAACCGTACTGAAATGCCTTTATCAGTCACCGCCGATAGTTACATTATATGTACTGAGTGCTCCGCCGTTGACTGCATTTTCCAGACTTATATTGCCAAAATAGAACCTGTAAATATTTCTTGCGGCAGCTGCGGCATTGGATGATGAATATCCGTATGGAATATTTACAGTTACTGCTATCTCTGGGTCTTCGAACGGTCCGAATGAAACGAAGAATGAGTGATTCGCTCTGGTCTTACTCTCCTGTGCCGTACCTGTCTTTCCGGCAATCTCAAACTCAAGATCAGAGAAAATGTTCCTTGCGGAACCTTCTGATGTAACCTTGTGCATTCCCTCATGAACCAGATTCCATGTAGTATCACTGAAAGGAAGCTTGGCATATACAGACGGACTGAAGTCCTTGATAGTAGTTCCTTCACTGTCTGTAAGCTTATCAACTACACTCAGCTCATATACAGTACCTCTGTTGGCTACAGTAGAAACATATCTTGACAGCTGAACATTGGTATAAGAGTGAGTACCCTGACCCATGGCTGACTGTTCAGGAAGCATCGTAGATATATTGGGTTCGGATTCTGTTATCTCGACTCCTGATTTATGATCCAGTCCGAAATAAGCCGCATATTTATGAATGATATTCATGGCCTTCTCAGTGTCATATTCATCATTCTCGTCAATAGCCATTCTGTGAGCCATCTCGTTAAAGAAATAGTTACAGGAGTTCTCTATAGCTCCGACGACATTCAGATCCTCGTGCTTGCCCGGATAAACCCAGCACTTGATATTCGGGGAGATTTCCTCATATATACCGGTACAATGTACTGTATCATCCGGAAGGATCAGCCCTTCTTCAAGTGCGGCTACTGCAGTAATAGGCTTGAAGGTGGAACCGGGAGCCTTTTTAGCCTGAGTAGCATTGTTATAAAGCGGCAATGACTGGTCATTGATCAGACTGTTATAATAATCAACATCCATGCTTCCTGCCAGCTTGTTATTGTCATATCCCGGATATGAAACGAGTGCCCGGACCTCACCGGTTTTAACATCAGTAATAACACACCCTGCTGTGCATGGATCAAGTGCAAGCTGGGCCGGTGTGATCTCTATCGCATCTATCTTTCTCATCAGGAATTCATATGCATAATCATCCCCGTTGGCTGAAAGAAGGTTGTATTCTGTATTGTTTGCATCATCCTCCAGTACACCCTGAGTATAGAGAGACATGCAAAGCTCACGACCTTTAACCGTATCGTTTTTTATAAGATATTTGAAGTTCAGTTTTTCGAATTCCTTATCATCGATAAGTGATTCTTCGATATAGTTGATCAGAGCCAGGAATATGTCACCGGCATCAAGATATTTTGACTTAACATTGAGAACAGTACTGTCCAGCCAGTTTTCAGCGACTCCTGTGTAAAGGAAATCTCTCATACTGATGGTATCATTCTTCCACGCCTGATAGTATTCGGCGTTCTGATCCATAGCGCTTGTAACTATAATCTCCTGAGCGCAAAGCTTATTGTAAATATAAACCATGTACTGATTTATATCCTCCGGAAGTTCATTGAGCGGTTTGGGATTATCACCTGTCAGTTCCTCACTTATCTGTTTCATGACATTATCATGATACAGCTCATACTTGGAATAAATCTCCTTTTCAACATCGTCTGCATCCTCACTTGCAAAATGATCCATGTCCAGAAGATTGTTATTGATCAGCTGATAATAAGCATCCTTTACCGGTATCATAAGACTGGATGCGTCTGTTGCTTCCTCGTTTGGATTATCCTCATTAACGATCTTTGATGTCAGAATACCGGCAAGCTGTCTCTCTATCAGATGATAGATACCTATCTGAAGGTCACGGTCAATCGTCAGATATACATCCTCACCTGCCACAGGTTTTTCCTCACTGATGACCTGCTTGATTCGTCCGACATTGTCAACATACATATGCTTCTCGCCCTTGCGTCCGTGAAGCTCATACTCAAAATACTTCTCTATTCCGATCCTGCCTACAGTATCATTGAGAGTATAGTATTTATCAGTGGCCTGCAGTGAGTCAATCTGATCCTCCTGCACGCGCCCTGTGTATCCGATAATTGAAGAGAAATAAACCGAGTCGTTGTAAACTCTCTTCGTGCTTTCGATAACATCCACACCCAGAAGCGATGCCGCCTCTTCAAGAATAGCTATCTTGGTATCCTCACCGACTGAGGTGGCTATGGTCGTCCTCTCATATCTTCTGTAGGAGGTAAGCGACATGGTATATCTGATGTTTATGATTTCCAGCTTTTCAAGCGGTGTTGGCTCGATCCTGATTCCGTTTTCATCAGCCAGTTCGTTTATTTTGAAATACTCTGCTTCCCTTTCGACAAGCTCCTCAGCAGTTATGTATGACGGATACTGTCCATCTTTATCATCAAGTTCTGAGATGTCCTTTAGCCCGTACACATCTCTCAGAAATCCCTTGTGAAGGTTTTTGCTTGAAGTCGTAAACTCATATCGTCCGTTTTGATTCAGGCGCACCTTGAATTCACCGCGAACCTGCTCACCGTTTTTATTTAATATCTGCACGAGTCTGTATATCATCAGGTTCTTCTCTTCGGAGCTTGCATACTCTCCGTTATCCTGTATGACAACATCATTGCACAACTCGTTATATGCAAGCATATTTCCGTTTCTGTCGTATATTCTTCCTCTTGCCGCCGGTGTTGTGGTGGTTTTCTCAGTCATCTGGATATAGTCCTGCTGGTACTCATCTCCATGTAATATCTGAAGATTATACAGATGGGAAATAAGGGCAAGAAACATTACAGAGCAAATGATACCGAGTATCAGCGTTCTTGCCTCAAGGAATTTATCCCATAATTCTTTAATTAAATCAAAAAAATCATTCAACTAGCCTGTTGCCCTTTCTGGTCTCATCTATTTTCTTCATTTTTGCATTCAGTAAACAGACAGGTTTATATAAAATGATAGCGAATATTATCGTAAGCATGATTTCGGGTAATATTATTGACTTAAGATAATATCCGAAATCTGTCTTGCCTCTGATCAGGTATCTTACAACAAATAACAGCAGATTGTATATTATTTCATTAACTCCGCAGATCAGGATAGGCAGAAAAAGATATTCATCATAATAGAACCGGCTGAAAAATCCGTTCATAAACCCGATCCAGCCGAATATCAAAGTAAAATATCCGAAAGGTCCGCTGTAGAAAACATCCATCAGAAGTCCGGCAAGTATTCCGTACAAAACCCCTTCTCCCTCTCCATACACAAAGCCGATAGTAAATATAACTATAAGCATCAGGTTCGGAGAAACGACAAGAAACGGCAGAAACGGAAATACACTTGTCTGCAGGACAAATGCTGTAATTATCATTAAAATGTTTACGATAGACCTTCTCATCTCTGCTTAAGTGTAGTTACTACAAGAACCTCCTGGATAGTATCGAACTGTGCGACGGGAATCAGATATCCGCTCTTGGTCAGATTGTTTTCATCCTTCGCGATTTCGGCTGCATAGCCTATAAGTATTCCCGGAAGGTATTTCGAGCTTACATTGGATGTAACTATCTTGTCTCCGTCCTTTATGTCAGAATCTGCAAGAGCATCCTGCAGTATCAGTCTTCCGGACTGATAGGTTTCAAGATTTCCTGTAATTATACATTCATCACCTGACTGCATAGCCATCGCGCTTATCCTGCTTGAATCATCTATGATACTTCTGACTTTGGCATAATTAGGTCCTACCTCTGATACTATTCCTATCAACCCTCCGTCAGCAATCACATTCATGTCAACCTGTATTCCGTCATCTGTTCCCTTATCTATCTTGAATTCATTGAACCATCCGACAGAATCCTTGGCTATGACCCTCGCTCCGACTTTATCGTATTTTCCGTATTCCTGATCAAGCTTATATAATGCTCTCAGTCTTTCAAGCTCTACGCTTGCAAGCTCCAGGCGGGTGTTTTCCATCATTAGTTCATCAATCGTAGCCTGAAGTTCCACATTTTCATCAGCAATCTCATCAGTGGTTCTTTTTTCAGTCAGTGCTTTATCCACTGCTGCACCAAGCTTGCTTACTACTCCCTGTACCGGAGTAAGGATCGTACTTATGACCTGTTTGACCGGATTCAGTGCAGTATTATTCATTGTTGTGATGATGATAAGTATCGAACACAACACAGTCAGAACAAGCAATATGATGAAATTGTTATGCTTTTTCATTATTCCAGGAATCCTTTCTCCCTGAAGCTGAAATAACCGTTTCCACCGATAATGATGTGGTCAGTCAGTCTTATTCCTATAGCTTCAGCACCTTCTTTAACGCGCCTTGTAGCATCATGATCTGCTTCACTGGGAACCGGTTCCGAATATGGATGATTGTGAAGCATCAGTATATTGCTGGCATGATGCTTGAATGCACCCTCCAGTATATCTCTCACACTGACCAGTGAAGTATCACAGGTTCCGCGTGTCATGATACATGAATCTATCAGCCTGTATCTGATATCCAGATATACTATCTTAAGCTCTTCCTTCTCAAGATATCGCAGCTCCTGTGTGAAATATGCTGCACATGCGGCCGGTGTCTTGAGAACTACTGTCTTATCCTTTGAAGCGATCTCACTTTGCCATATACGTTTGACCAGTTCACCGATACAAAGTATCTGAATGGCTTTTACAGGACCTATCCCTTTGATTTCATTCAGTTCTTCATAGGAATAGTGAAGTATCGAGGACAATCCCTCATATGACCTGCTTCCGTATATGATACGGTTTGAGAGACTGAGAACATCCATATCCTTAGTCCCTGATCTGAGAAGTATCGCAAGCAGTTCCGTATCTGTTAAAGCCTGCGGCCCGTGTTTTCTGAACTTCTCATAAGGTCTCTCTTCTTCGTTTCTGTCACGGATTCTTATTACTTTATTCTCCATAGCTGTCCTTTCTTGCCTCTCCAAGCACATCCGACAACTATAAAAACCATAAACTATACAACAAGCCCTGCATCAAAAAGCTTCTGTACTGCAGTCAGGATTCCTATCTTGGCATGATACCATGTAAGGCCTCCCTGGAAAAATGCAGTATACGGCGGGCGCATAGGTCCGTCGCAGCTAAGCTCTATCGATGAACCCGATATGAAATTACCGGCTGCCATAATAACCTGTGAATCGTATCCCGGCATATCAGAAGGCTCCGGTTTTACAAATGCATCCACGGGAGCAGCCGCCTGAATTCCTTCGCAGAAGGCCTTAAGTCCCTCCGGAGTATTGAAATTAACAGCCTGTATGATATCATGTCTGATTTCATCAGCACCCGGAGACACTTCAAATCCAAGACTGCCCAGTATATATGCGGCAAAGATGGCACCCTTTTCCGCTCCGGCAACAACCTGCGGAGCCAGGAAAAGTCCCTGATACAGATCCTTGTTTACACCAAGATTGGCTCCGATTTCTTTTCCAAGTCCGGGGGCAGTCAGTCTGTATGCAGCCCTTTCGACCATCTCTGCATCTCCGGCAATATATCCTCCTATTGGTGCCAGTCCGCCGCCCGGGTTCTTTATCAGTGAACCGACTATGATATCGGCACCGACCTCAAGCGGTTCTCTTTCCTCAACGAACTCACCATAGCAGTTATCGACCATGATCTTCACTTCCGGCTTGATTGATCTGATAAATGATATCAGTTCCCCGATTTTTTCAACTGAAAATGCAGGTCTCCAGGCATAACCTCTGGAACGCTGTATCTCAACAAGCTTTGTCCTCTCATTAATTGCATCACGTATACCCTCATAGTCAAAGCTGAAATCAGGCTTCAGATCCACCTGGCGATAAGTAACACCATACTCCTTCAGACTTCCCGGAGCATCATTCAGTCCTATGATACTGTCCAGTGTATCATACGGTTTGCCGCACGGGGATAAAAGCTCATCACCGGGTCTTAAGTTGCCGAACAGTGCTGTCGAGATGGCATGGGTTCCGCTTATCAGCTGAGCTCTCACCAGCGCATCCTCACCCCTGAAAACATCCGCATATACACTTTCCAGCTTATCCCTTCCGCCGTCATCATATCCATAACCTGTAGTTCTGACGAAATCAGCCTCACTGACTCTGTTCCAGCGAAGAGCATCCAGTACCTTCAGCTGGTTAATCTCCGCAATCTCATCTATACCTGCGAATCTTCCGGCGAGAGCTGACTCCGCGTTCCGTCCCAGTTCAAATACTTTTCGGCTTATTCCGAAGCTTTTATAGTTTTCTTCAAGCATTCTTTTAGTATCCATTTATAATCTTCCTCACTTACCGGACTGTCTATCCAGGTCACATTTTTCTCGTGACGCAGCCATGTAAACTGCCGCTTCGCATAATGTCTCGAATTCAGCTTTATCTCCTCTGCAGCGGCATCGATATCATCACAATCATACAGTTCCTTGTATCCGATTCCCTGCATAGCGACATCCCCTGCCTTACAGCCGATGGATTTCAGATACGCGACCTCATCCTGAAGTCCGTCCCGAAGCATTGCATCAACTCTTTCATCTATCAGCCTGTACAGTTCATCTCTGTCTCTGTTAAGTGCCAGGTAAATGAAATCGTAAGGCGACTCGCTGTCAAGAGCCTTCTTATTATGCTCAGATATTCTGTAGCCGTATATCTCATAAAACTCAAGAGCTCTGATCAGACGTTTCAAATCGTTCATATGAATAATCTGTGCGGATTCAGGATCGATCTCCGTCAGTCTTTCGTGCAGCTTCTCAGGGCCGAGTTCATGCATTTCTCTTTCAAGTCTCTGTCTTATCGAACCGTCAGATTCTGTGGTGCCAAAATCCGTATCATATAAAAGTGCATGAATATAAAATCCTGTTCCTCCTACTACTATAGGAACCTTATTTCTCGACAATATATCGACCACGCATGCCTTGGCAGCTTCTTTATAATCTGCGATGGAAAATCCGGTCCGCGGGTCACATACATCGATCATATGATGCGGTATTCCCTGCATCTCCTGCGCAGTAATCTTGGCCGTACCGATATTCATATACCTGTAGACCTGCATTGAATCGGCAGAAACTATCTCCCCTCCGATATCCTTTGCAAGTCTTACTCCGAGAGCTGATTTACCTGATGCCGTCGGTCCGGATATTATGATAAGCGGTTGTTTTGTCATACTATTCTTTTGAATTTCTTCTCGAGATCTGCCTGTGTGAATTCGATCATAGTCGGTCTTCCGTGCGGACAGCAATACGGATTGTCACACTTCAGAAGTTCTTTAATAAGCAGATCGGCCTCTGATGATGATATCGCCTGTCCGCCCTTTATGGCTGCCTTGCATGCCATACCTGCGGTCTTTTCAAGTATCCTCATCACATCACCATGTCCACCCTCCTGAGTGTATTCGGATATCATCTCCTTAAGAAGCTCTGCCTTATCCACAGAAGGAAGCATTCCAGGAATAGCACGGACAGCATATTCATTGCCTCCGAAGTGTTCTATTTCGTATCCTGCACTTATGAAAACATCGATATTATCCGATAAAGCTGTCGCTTCTGTATCCGTAAGTGTGATTATATACGGCGGAGCTATCATCTGTGATATGTTCTCTGAAGACCTGTACTGTTTAAGCAGTCTTTCATAATATATTTTTTCATGAGCGGCATGCTGATCCAGAATATACATTTTTGAATCGTATTCTATGATCCAGTATGTTTTGAAAACCTGCCCGACAAGTCTATACAGCGGCTCCTGTGCTTTGGTTATATCTTTTTCTGTAAACTCTATCTGCTCCTGCTTTCCTGATACGGCAGCTGACACCTTTGTTTCAAAGGCTGCAGGCCCTGCTGACTCATATGCCTCACTCCTTGAACTGTAAAAGCTCTCCGGTGTTTTCGGAATCGGACTGATCCTGTTTTTCTCAAAGGGCTCTGCGGGTCTTTCGGAGCTTTTTACTGCAGGTTCAGGCTTATCATGTGCTTCTTCAAAGGCGGCATGCGGAATAACCACTGCCTGTGAAAGCGCTTCCTTTACAGCCCTGTTCAGCTCATCATAAACCTCATACGGTTTTGAGAATCTGACATCCATCTTTGTAGGATGAACATTTACATCCATCGCATCCGGACTTATCTCCATAATAAGCACCGCAAACGGAAACTGGTGCTGCATCATGCGCTCTTCATAACCGTCTTCGATCGCCTTGGATATAACAGACGATCTGATATATCTTCCGTTTACAAAATAATTCTCATAATTTCTGTTCGGTCTTGATACCTCGGGTTTTCCTATAAGTCCGGTTATGTTGATTATATCTGAGCTGTAGTTTACATCTATAAGTGCCCCTGTGATATCTCTTCCGTATATCTGATATACGATATCCCTGAGCACTCCGTTTCCCGAAGTAAACAGCCTGACCTGTCCGTTATTGATAAACCTGAAGCTGATACAGGGATGTGATAATGCCAGCTTCTCAATAAGCTCGGAAATATGAGAGCCTTCGGTTATCGCTGTCTTCAGGAACTTCTTTCTTGCCGGTACATTATAAAACAGATCTCTGGTAATAATAGTTGTTCCGTCAGGAGCACCAATCTCCTCATATGACAGTTCTTCACCGCCCTCTATTCTGTATCTTACAGCTGTAAGCTGATCTCTGGTCTTCGTTATGATTTCTGTCCTTGTTACGGCTGCTATACTCGAAAGCGCCTCCCCTCTGAAGCCGAGAGAATGTATAGCCAGCAGATCATCCGCATCCGATATCTTGCCGGTCGCATGTCTGAGAAAAGCTGTCCTGACCTCTTCACAGTTGATTCCGTGTCCGTTATCGGTTATTCTTATCAGATCGATGCCGCCGTTTTTTATTTCGACAGTGACGGCATCTGCTCCTGCATCTATAGAATTCTCCACAAGCTCTTTGACAATTGAAGCAGGCCGCTCTATTACTTCACCGGCTGCAATCTTGTCTATGGTATCTTTACTGAGTACTTTGATCATAACTTGATTCTGTTCTTTGCTGTATTCTGCAGTTTATACAATTCATTGAGAGCATCGATAGGAGTCATGCATGACAGATCAAGCGCTGTAATCTCACCTATGATGTCATCGTCACTGGTCGTTTCAAATAAAGACAGCTGACCTGCATCAACCTCACTCTGTCTTTGAACAGGCTTTCTGAATTTCTCCGGAACTCCAAGCTCTGCAATCTCTCTTGCCCTGAAGGCAATATCTGAATTCGACAGCTCCTGAACCAGCTCCTTGGATCTCCGCAGCACAGATTCAGGAAGACCAGCAAGCCTTGCGACCTGAATTCCGTAAGATTTGTCCGCTCCGCCCTTTACTATTTTTCGAAGGAAAGCAATATTATCCCCCTGCTCCTTGACAGCTATGCAGTAGTTCTGCACACCGCTCAGAGTTCCTTCAAGCTCTGTAAGCTCGTGATAATGCGTTGCGAAAAGTGTCTTAGCACCCAAAAGCTTCTTATCACTTATATGCTCGATTACTGCCCATGCAATAGAAAGTCCGTCAAATGTAGACGTACCGCGGCCTATCTCATCCATGATGATAAGACTGTCTTTGGTCGCGTTCCTGAGTATATTGGCTACCTCCGTCATCTCAACCATAAATGTCGACTGTCCGGCTGCCAGGTCGTCCGATGCGCCGACCCTCGTGAATACCCTGTCACAGATACATATATCGGCACTGGATGCCGGAACAAATGAGCCCAGCTGAGTCATCAGTGAAATGAGTGCAACCTGACGCATATAGGTTGATTTTCCGGCCATGTTGGGACCGGTAATTATCGCAAAACGATTCCTGCCGTCATCAAGCAGTGTATCATTTGCGATGAACTGGCCTGACGGAAGCATTTTCTCTACTACAGGATGTCTGCCGTCCCTGATCTCGATCACACCTCTGGTGTTGAGCTTCGGACGAACATAATTCTGGCTGTAGGCCACCTGAGCGAGTGATGTCAGCACATCAGTCTGTGCCAGCGCCTTTGCAGTCATCTGTATCCTCGATACCTCAGCGGCTATCGATTCTCTCACCTGGCTGAAGAGCTCAAACTCGAGTGAATAGAGTCTGTCCTCAGCACCCATTATTACATCCTCAAGCTCCTTGAGTTCAGGTGTCATATAACGCTCACAGTTTACCAGTGTCTGCTTGCGGATATAATCATCCGGAGCCATATTCTTAAATGCATTCGTGATTTCTATGCAATATCCGAATACCTTGTTGTATTTTATGCGGAGATTTTTAATTCCCGTTCTCTCCCGTTCACATGTCTCCATCTCGGCAAGCCATGTCTTGCCCTCTGTCTTGGCATTGCGCAGCCTGTCAACCTCGTCACTGTATCCCGTCTTGATGATCCCGCCCTCATGAAGCTGTATCGGAGGATCATCTACGATCGCCTTCTGCAGAAGCTCGTGTATATCGTCAAGCGGATCGATCTCATCATGCAGCTGCGTAAGCAGGCTGCAGTTGAAAGCTTCCAGTACTGTTCTTATCGGGCCAAGCATCTCAATAGAACTCTTAAGAGCGATCAGGTCTCTGGGATTAGCCATGCCTGAGCTGACTCTGCCCATCAGCCTTTCCAGATCATACACCGGTCTGATATACTCACGCAGCTCCTCACGGTCGATATAATTGTCAAGAAGCTGTGATACGGCATCCTGGCGTGCTTCGATCTTTGCTATATCCACAAGCGGCTGCTCTATATATGAACGCAGAAGTCTCGCTCCCATAGCAGTACCCGTTTTATCAAGTACCCAGAGCAATGTTCCCTTGCGCTCCTTGTTTCTCATAGTTTCAGTAAGCTCCAGATTACGCCTTGTGGAAGCATCGATGACCATGTATTCACCGGATCTGTAAACCGTAAGCTCGGTAATATTGGCACAGCTGTGCTTCTGCGTATCATACAGGTATCTGAGCGCCGCACCGGCAGCCAGCGTACCCGAAGCATATTCAGCCAGTCCGAGACTTTCGATACTGTGAACCTTATAATGCTCAGTAAGGATAGACGAAGCAGCCTCATCAGAATAGTATGTGTCTTCCAGAACACTTATACTTGATGTAAATGTGTCCTTTATCCCGTCTATATCCACTCCCGACATCTCCAGTTCCCTGTTGCAAAGTATCTCGACAGGTCTGTACTTCTGAAGCTCATCAAATAAAGTACGTGTACCGTCTGATTCAGTAACACGAAAATCACCCGTAGTTATATCCGTCATGCATATTCCGAAACGACCGCCTATATATGCTATGGAGCAAAGATAATTATTTTTTGTTTCATCCATGCTGTTTGCATCACTCAGGGTTCCGGGCGTTACTATACGGATCACATCACGCTTTACTATACCCTTTGCAAGCTTCGGGTCTTCAAGCTGCTCAGCGATAGCAACCTTATACCCTTTGCTGACGAGTTTATAGATATATGAATCCACAGCATGATGCGGAACACCGCACATCGGAGCGCGTTCTTCCAGACCGCAGTCCTTGCCGGTAAGCGTCAGCTCCAGCTCTCTGGCACCGGTTTCGGCATCTTCAAAAAAGAGCTCGTAGAAATCTCCGAGACGATAAAAGAGAATACATCCCGGGTATTCCTTCTTTGTCTCCATATATTGCTGCATCATCGGTGACAACATCAGATAATCACTCCTGTATAATAAAAGCCTCTGGCTTCTTCAAGCTTTACATCAACTATTTTTCCGATCATATTCCTGTCTCCCGGAACATGTACTACCATATTGTTGCTGAGTCTTCCTGTCACATATCCGTCCATATGGTCATCTGTATCTTCTATAAGTGCACTCATCGTCTTTCCGACATGAAGCAGGGTCTTCTCTGCTGCGATCTCCTGCACTCTGGTAAGCAGTCTGTCAAATCTTTTCTTTATCACTTCAGGATCGACCTGATCCGGAAAACCGGCTGCAGGTGTTCCTGTTCTTTTGGAATAAATGAATGTAAATGCAGATTCATATGCCGCCTTATTTACTACATCCATAGTCTCCTCGAAATCCGCGTCGGTCTCTCCCGGAAAGCCTACGATGATATCTGTTGTGATTGATATATCCGGTATACGTTCCCTTATCTTTTGAACAAGCTCAAGATACGACTCTTTGGTATAATGCCTGTTCATTCTGAAAAGCAGTTCGGAACTTCCGGACTGAAGAGGCAGATGCAGATGTCTGCAGACCTTCGGCTCTGTCGTCATCACCTCGATAAGCTCATCTGACAGATCCTTCGGATGAGAAGTCAAAAAACGCACTCTCTCCAGGCCGTCTATCCTGCACACCTCTCTGAGCAGCTCTGCAAAGCTTATAGTGCTGCCGTCTGTGATTCTTCCGTCTCTCATAACCCGTTTGCCATAGGAGTTTACATTCTGCCCGAGAAGCATCACTTCCACGACACCGCTCTTTACCAGTCCCCGGATCTCTGCAAGTATATCCTCAGGATCGCGTGACCTCTCACGTCCCCGTACATACGGAACTATACAGTAGGTGCAGAAATTATCGCATCCGTACATGATGTTAACTCCGGACTTGAAGGGATACACCCTGCTCACCGGAAGCTTATCAGCCTCATCATTTATCTCTTCTGCAGTATCAAACACTCTCTTTTTTCCTTCAATCACCTGCTGAAGCAGCGTTGGAAATTTCCAGATATTATGAGTACCGAATACCAGATTGACAAAAGGATATGACTTTTTGATTTTCTCGACTTCATCCGCCTCCTGCATCATGCATCCGCAGATTCCGATTATCATATCCGGATTGGATTTCTTTATATTCTTCAGCTGACCCAGATGCCCGTACACACGCTCATTGGCATTCTCGCGAACGGTACAGGTATTGATAAGAACTATATCTGCCTTCTCGGAATCTATCTCCTCGTAGCCCATCTCCTTCAGGACCCCGGATAATTTCTCGGAATCTCTTGCATTCATCTGACAACCGAAAGTTGTAATATGATAAGTCTTTAGCATCAGTCAAACCTCTTATAAGCAGCTATGATTCTTTCAGCTATTCTCAGTCCGTCCATCGCCGCACTGGTGATACCACCGGCATAACCGGCACCTTCGCCGCACGGATACACACCCTCGACACATGACATCAGTCTCTCATCCCGAAGTATTCTCACGGGTGACGAAGTCCTGCTCTCGACTCCGGCCAGTATCGCATCATACCTTCCGAAGCCTTTTATTCTCGCATCAAAGCGCGGCATGATCTCACAAACCGAATCATGTATATATCCCGGAAGGCATTCGTCAATTCTTGCAAATGCTGCCGACCCGCAGAACTTCGGAATCACATCTCCGAATCCGGTCGAAGCTATGCCCTTCATAAAATCTCCAAGGAGCTGAACCGGAATACGTCCGGATGCCGCATCATATGCAGCCGCTTCAAGCCTGCGCTGAAACTCTATGCCCGCCAGTACATCTTCTGACCCGAAATCATCCGGTCCTACAGAAACTATGATAGCGGAATTTGCATTCCCGGAGTCTCTGTCATGATAGCTCATACCGTTTATCGCTTTATGTCCGTATTCTGTAGAAGCATCAACCACATATCCGCCGGGGCACATACAGAAGGAATATACTCCGCGTCCGTTTGATGCTGTCTCTGCAAACTTATAGCTTGCCGGACTTAAAAAAGCAGCTTCATCACCAAACTGTGATTTATCTATCATATCCTGCGGATGCTGTATTCTCAGGCCTACAGCAAAGGCCTTGGCTTCCATTTTAAAAGCTCTTTCTTTAAGCATATAAAATGTATCTCTTGCCGAATGCCCTATAGCAAGTATCAGGATCTCACAATCCATTCGCGTTCCATCATCCAATACGATGCGGCGCAGTCTTCCGCCATCGGTCTCAATATCCGTAAGCGTCGCAGCAAATCTGACTTCACCTCCGAGACGTGTGATCTCCCTGCGTATATCGGTCACAATATCTATCAGCATGTCCGTTCCGATATGCGGATTATGAACATACATTATCTCACTGTCGGCGCCAAAATCCACAAATGTCCTGAGCACCTCAGTGTTTCTTCCCGTAGCATCCTTTACAAGCGTGTTCAGTTTTCCATCTGAAAATGTTCCCGCTCCGCCTTCTCCGAATGAGACATTGGAGGAAGTATTCAATTCGCCTGTTTTCCAGAAATGCTCTACCGTTTTCTTTCTGCTGACTGCATCCTCGCCGCGCTCGATCACTATCGGTTTAAGTCCGGCTCTTGCAAGTGAAAGTGCAGCAAACATACCTGCCGGACCGAATCCGACGATCACGGGTCTGTGAGCGAGCTCCTCTTTTCCGTTATCCGGAATACTGTAATATACCGAAGCATCCTTTGTCACATTGGAATCCCTGTTTTTTGCAAGTACCTTTTCTTCATCCTTAACTTCGGCCTGGAGAGTATATGAATAAAGTATCTCCGGTTTCTTTCGTGCATCAAGAGAACGCTTGACTATATAATAAGTGATCAGTTCAGAAGATTTTATCCTGAGAATCCTACATATCTTATCCTCAAGCTCCTTATCTGTATGATGAATATTCAGTTTTAACTGATTGATTCTTATCATCTTCCGCACAGATTTGCGCTGAGCCATGCCCAATGCAGATTATAACCTCCGCATATTCCATCTACATCACACAGCTCGCCTATAACATAAACACCGGGAACATTTTTCAATTCAAAGCTTTCCGTGAGTGCGTCCAGAGGAACACCGCCCATGCACACCTGCGCATGATCGAATCTTGATATCCTGTTTACAGTAAAGCTGTATTCAGCAGCAACAGAATCTGTGTATCTGTCTCTTATCATCTCCGGAACTCTGTCACGGTCCGGTGCTGTATCAAGTATCAGCGTGCATCTCTTTCCTTCATCGTAAGCCTGTGATACAAAACGACTTATCTGAAGTACAGGAACACCGCTCAGACTGTCTCTCCTGATCTGGATTTCTCCGGTATCTTCACCAAGCATCATCCCGTCAGCAACAGCCCTGACTGTAGCAATGATTCTTTTTCCGGTGTTATCTCTGCAGAAATCATTATCATCCACATATACCGGACATAAGGCGGGAAGTATCCTTGTATATCTTACTCCAATCTTCTCAAGCAGCTTATATCCGCTTCCGTTTGATCCTGTCTTCTTGCATGCGCTTGAACCGCATGCGAGTATCACCTTGTCATAGGTACTGCGAAGCTTATCGATATCTATATCTCCACAGTTCATTCTGAAGCTTACGCCCAGCCTTTCTGCTTCTCTGAGCAAGGCATCTCTGACCGTCCGTGCATCATCTGTTACGGGATATACGTATCCGGATCTGTCATGAGTTTTCACTCCTACGGATTCAAAGAAATCCGTGACATCCTGTACTCCGAATCTTCCAAGAAATGCTTTCAGCAGCTCCGGATTTTCTGTTCTGAAATAATCAGCAGACATATCCCGGTTGGTAAGATTACATTTCCCGTGTCCTGTGATCAGGAGCTTAAGTCCTGCTTCCGGTTTGTGCTCGTAAACAGTAACAGACTCACCGCATCTTCCTGCACATACTGCCGCAGCAAGACCTGACGCACCTGCACCTATTATTGCTGTACCTGTGACATCCATCATTTGATGAACCTCTTTATGACCGGAAATCTCTTCAGCTCGTCTCTTGTAATAGTGCCTGTCCATATAACCATAACCATATATACTGCAAGAGCCGCAGCTATGCATACAAATGTGATCACTAAGTTTGAGCGTGTCACCTTTTCAATAAAGTGTCTGATCACAAATACAACTGCTCCCATTACAGCTGAGCATATGAATGGTTTGATATATACAAGCATTATGTTATGTTTATGATTCAGTTTTTTTCTTATTGATATACCGTTGAGAATACACATGCACAGAGCAAACAGCACATAACAAACAACAACAGCGATAATACCGAGCCTGAATACTCTGAGCATGATGATCATAATCGATGTATGTATCAGCAATGCTATGACTGCATTGATAACAGGCAGCCTCATGTAGTTATTTCCCTGAAGGACTGCATTGGTCACTGTTGATATCGAATAAAATAAAACTCCTGTGGAACCCAAAAGTGTCATCGTCGTCGCCAGATCGCTCTGTCCGAAAAGCAGTGATATCACCGGTCCTCCGATGATAGTAAGTCCTATCGAAGCCGGGAAAGCAATAAGAACCGTATATCTGAGTGCAAGGGTGATACCGTCATCAACACCTTTTTTATTGCCTGCCACGGCAGCTGCCGCCATAACCGGAATAAGTGATGAAGCAACTGAATTGGATATCGCGATCGGAATATTGGCAAGTGTCTTGAATTTCCCGGTAAATACACCCCAGTCTGCTGCGACAGATGACGGATCTATCCCGAAATGTCCCACCATTGTAGATGTGAATATTTCGGCATCTATGATATTGGTGAGATTATAAACTGCTGTTGAAAGAATAACCGGTATTACAGTCAGGAACAGAACTTTGCTTATGGAGGCATAGGACTCTTTTTCTATTCCTGATTCTGCTGAATCCTTCACTTTTGATGTCCATTTTTTCCTGTTTCTGAGGAACATGATGATCAGCACTATAAGTGCAGTAAGCGCACCGGCTCCTGTTCCGATAGTACCTCCTGCAGCTCCCCATGCAGATGCCATGGCTTCTCCCTTTGCAGCCTCAAGAGCCATATGACACAGCCACCATGCAGCGCCTACAGACACGAAGGCATTGACTATCTGTTCAAGTATCTGGGATATCGCAGTCGGAACCATAGTTGACTGTCCCTGATAATATCCTCTCATCACTCCCAGATAGGTCATGATCCATACTGTCGGTGCAAGACTTATAAGTGCATATTTGCAGAGCGGCAGCTGATAGAATACATTGGCAAACCAGTCAGCTGTAAGCCAGAGAAACAGAAAACATATAAATCCCACTACAGTTGCATATATCAGACTGACCTTTAATATCCGGTCAGCATTGAGATAATCATCTTCAGCGATCCTTGCAGAAACCATCTTGCTTACTGACAGTGGAAGTGAATATGATGAAAGAAGCAATATGATAGCATATATCTCATATGCTACCGAGTAATAGCCCATTCCTTCATCCCCGACTATGCGTACAAGCGGAATCCTGTATGCAAGACCGATAAGTCTTACTATGATTCCTGCGGCAGCAAGTATGGTTCCCTGAATAAGGAAATTATTTGATTTTGTTTTAGTTTGTTCTGTCGCCATTTACGTCGTAGATCTCCGTATCTGCAAATTTTGATGATCTTATGATACATATCCAGGTCTTACCTTTATTAAGGCGAATCTCATTTCCCTCAGTATCATAATACCTTGTGACACCAAACTCTCCGTCCTTTCTGGAAGCAAACGGCATACATCTTCCGTTTGTAAATATATATCCGTAACCGTCTTCATGAACATTTATATTCAGATACAGCGTCGTTGCATAATTTGCTGCAGGACAGTACTGGAAAATAACGTTTTTCACAGCTATCGGTCCTTCATCTCCCATATGGACCTTTCCGTACTGATACCTGTGATACAATCCATCCTCTTCATCATATTCAAACCATGGAGCATTGAACTGATATCCCGGATAGATTTTGGAAGCGCCGAGACTCAGACCCTCTTCAAAGTTTATTTCCTCATCTCCGGCTGCGAATCTGAAATGACCTCCGCCCGCTTCATACTCATCACTATATTCCTGAGAATAGCCCAGCTTATCTATAGCCTCCTCAAGCAGCTTTGCACTCGTATACGCATTGTGTGGAGCCTTCTTATCCTTACTTCTGAAAAATGCTCCACTGCCGGAACCCATCACTCCGTTTATGTTGTCGAGATTATCCAGATAAGGGAGTGCAAATGTAGACTGCCCGTAATGGGCATATATAGCATCCCATTCGCGAGCGAAATATGTATAATACGTTCTGCAGCTTCTTACAGATCCTATGCGCTCCAGATCATCATAATCCTCGATAACGCTCATAAATCTGTTCATCGTACCTTCAACCGGAGCCTCATATACTACACCTGCTCTGTTGATGCCATACTGGGGTGCCGCTTCTTTATCGTTACTCATCATAACCGCAACCGGTCTTCTGTTGCCTATCCCGACAGGAACCATTTCCCCCGTAAGATATGATGAGATCATTCCATCTATCTCAATTCTCCCGTCAACCGGTTCCTTCTGAGGTTCAGTCTCGGGCTCTGTCTCGTTTTCGATAATAATAGGTTCTGTCTTCCCCGTTTCTGCTTCTGTCTCCGGTATGTTTGTAATCATAGCCTCCTTCTGAACGCAGGCGGCAAGCATTATCGAAAGTATCGTTATGCATGCAATTGTCAAAAAGCATCTTTTCATCTTTTGTAACCGATCTTATCAAGTATATTTTTCTGTAGTTTTTCCATCTCAATTCTCTCTTCATCCTCCATATGATCGTATCCGAGAAGATGAAGCATGCTGTGACATGTCAGAAATGCGAGTTCTCTTTTTCTTGTATGTCCGAACTCCTCAGCCTGGGCTATGATCTTATCAGCACACAATACGATGTCACCAAGAACTATCTCTCCGGTTTCCGGATTTTTATCTCCGATCGGAAACGACAGAACATCTGTGACCTTGTTGATATTTCTGAATTCCTTATTCAGTCTCTTTATTTCATCAGCATCAACTACAGATACAGAAACCTCTGCTTCTTTTTTGAATTTCATATATTCCAGAGTACCGGTAACTGCATCGCCGATTATATTCATCCACGGAATATGAAGCTTCCGCTCCGCTTCATAGCTATAGTATACAGTCATTTTTACCCCTCCCTGTATCTTCTGCGCTGATTATACTTTTGAGTCTGAGCATCCCTGCGTTTCTCATATTTCTCATAAGCATCCACTATCTTCTGAACAAGCGGATGTCTGACTACATCCTTGCTTGACAGCTCGCAGAAGCCTATCTCTTCTATATTCTTCAGAACCTTTTCTGCAGTATCAAGTCCTGATACTGTATCCTGCGGAAGATCCTTCTGTGTACGGTCTCCTGTTATAACCGCTTTGGACCCGAAGCCTATACGTGTCAGGAACATCTTCATCTGAGCAGGAGTTGTATTCTGTGCCTCATCCAGTATGATATAAGCGTTATCCAGGGTACGTCCTCTCATGTAAGCAAGAGGTGCGACCTCGATAAGTCCCTTCTCGGCATTATGCAGATAACTCTCTGCACCCATTATCTGATACAGCGCATCATACAGAGGTCTGAGATACGGATCGATCTTACTCTGCAGATCACCCGGCAGGAAACCAAGCTTTTCGCCTGCCTCAATAGCAGGTCTGGTAAGTATGATTCTCTGGACTTCGCCGTCCTTAAATGCCTGTATAGCCATCGCCATGGCAAGATAAGTCTTGCCTGTTCCGGCAGGTCCTATACCGAAGGTGATCATATTTTTACGTATGGAATCCACATAGGCTTTCTGTCCCAGAGTTTTCGGTTTTACCGGCTTACCCATGACAGTACGGCAGATGATATCCTTATCGATCTCAACTATTTCCTTTTCCTTCTCTTCCATGGATAAAGCTATTGCATAGTCAACATTCTGCTCCATGATTGTATTACCTCTTTTTGCAAGCTCAAGCAGACTATCGAATACAGATGCCGCTCTTTCGCATGCCCTGTCATCTCCGATAATCTTAAAGTCACCGTTTCTCTCAAAAACAGATACGTGAAAAGAACGCTCGATCTTTTTCAGATAAGCGTCTAATTCTCCGCATACATTTTTTTCATATTCAATTGGCACTTCAAGTAGAATTTCTGCCATAATAACTCAATATATATTATACAACAAAAGAAGCAAGGCATAAAGCCTTGCTTCTTTTAAATAACGTCAATATTGATCAATATTTACGCTTTCTTGCAGCCTCAGATTTCTTTTTACGCTTAACTGATGGCTTCTCATATGCTTCACGCTTGCGGATTTCCTGCTGGCTACCTGCCTTAGCGCAATTTCTCTTAAATCTTCTCAGTGCGCTGTCAAGACTCTCATTCTCTTTAACGATAACTGTAGACACTCAGCACACCTCCTTTCGGTTCATATTTTTTTACGAACTGTTTCATTATAACACATTAAACTCATTCGTCAATATTTTTGCTATTATTTTGGCTCCTTCTTTGTTCGGATGAAGTCCGTCAGCAGTGTATGCTTCAGAACCGTTTGTTTCTTCGAGATACAGCTCCTGCAGGTTTATATAGCTGACACCCGGAAATGCATTACAGAAATCAGGATACCATTTTGCAATTTCCTTCATTCGCTCATTTACCACATTGAAATCAGCAATTCTCCTGTATTCTTCTGATATAAGCCCGGGACAAAGCAGTATCTCAGATGAGATGACGACCCTGAGTCCCGCAGCCAGACACTGCTGTACTATAGCCATGATGTTTGCCTTTACACATCCCATATCGGCGCCCATGATAAAATCATTTCCGCCTCCCATCACCATGACGATATCAGGTTTTTTATCTATAACATCCGGTCTGAGTCTGGCAAGCATGCCTGCAGTCGTATCACCGTTTATTCCGGCATTGATAACATCCCAGCCGGATTTATCTGCCAGTAATGTAGTCCATTTTTCAGCTCTGTGCAGCCCGAGACAGAAGGTCTGGCTGTCTCCCAAACATATAAGCTTCATTATTTTGTCTGCTCTCCTATTATTTCGGCAGCCTTTACAAATGCGTCATTGATGCCCTCAGGATTCTTACCGCCGGCCTGAGCCATATTAGGACGTCCGCCTCCGCCGCCACCTACACATGCAGCGATAGCTTTGATGATATTTCCGGCATGAGCACCCTTATCGAGAGCTGCCTGTCCGCATGCAACGAGAAGATTGACCTTGCCGTCCGATACGCCAGCAAGCACTGCGATTCCTCCCTCAGTCCTGTCCTTAAGCATATCGCCGTAGTTTCTGAGTTCATCCATTCCGACATTATCCATCTGTCTTGTGACGAATTTGATTCCGTTGACTTCTTTGATATCATCGTCCATCTTCTTCATCATATGCTGAGCATACTGAGCTTTGGTCTTCTCGATCTCGCTCTTTAAGGATTTGATCTCATTCATCATTGCCTGAACCTTCTGCTTCAGCTCTGCAGGAGTAGTCTTGACAAGCTTTGATACTTCATTGACCTCCTCCTCAAGATTCTGATAATAATTCATAAGGTTCTGAGCTGTGAGTGCTTCTATACGGCGTACACCCGCTGCGATTCCTGACTCGGATACTATCTTGAATGCCCTGATATCACCGGTAGATTTGACATGAGTTCCTCCGCAGAATTCCTTAGAATCTCCCATAGTCACTACACGCACATTTGCACCGTATTTCTCACCGAAGAGAGCCATAGCACCGGTCTTTTTAGCATCCTCTATGCTCATGACCTCAGTATTTACAGGCAGTGCCTTCATGATCTGCTCATTTACGAGTTTTTCAACCTTCTTCAGTTCTTCAGATGTAACACTCTGGAAATGAGTGAAATCAAAACGAAGTTTATCATGAGATACGTAGCTTCCCGCCTGCTCAACATGTGATCCGAGCACATCTCTTAATGCCTTTTGAAGAAGATGTGTGCATGAATGATTGATGCTTGTGGCAAGTCTGTTCTCAGCATCAACCTTCATATCGACAAGATCCTTAACTTCAAGCATGCCTGATTCCATATATCCTACATGCCCGACCTTGTCTCCCTTGAGTACGATGACATCCTCGACTACGAATCGTGCGCTCTGATCACCTATAATACCTATATCTGCCTGCTGACCGCCCTTTGTTGCATAGAAAGGTGTCGTATCTGTGATGATAGTACCTCTGTCTCCCTCTGCAAGAGCCTGTACCAGCTCTGATTCATTGGTGATTGCTGTGATACGTCCTGATGCCATAAGTCTGTCATAACCTATGAACTGAGTATGGAGATTCGGATCAAGCTCGTCATATACGGTTGCATCTGCGCCCATATAGTTTGTGACCTTACGCGCCTTGCGTGCTGTCTCCTTCTGCTTCTTCATACACTCATTGAAGCCTTCTGTATCGACCTTGAAGCCTTTTTCCTCAAGGATCTCTATAGTAAGGTCTATCGGGAATCCATATGTATCATAAAGCTTGAATGCATTCTCTCCTGAAAGTGTATCAAGCTTCTTCTCAGTCATCTCAGCTTCGATTTCATCAAGAATTTCCATTCCCTGACTGATAGTCTTGCTGAACTTATCCTCTTCGGATGTAAGAACGCTCAGTATCATTTCACGTTTTTCTTCAAGCTCAGGATAGCCGTCCTTCGAGGAATCGATGACTGTCTTTGCAAGCTCTGCAAGGAACTTGCCTTCGATACCCAGCTTAAGACCGTGTCTTGCTGCACGTCTTATAAGTCTTCTGAATACGTAACCGCGTCCTTCATTTGAAGGCATGATTCCATCACTCGCCATAAAAGTGCATGAACGGATGTGATCTGTGATCACACGGAGGCTGATATCCTTGTCCGCATCTTCTTTGTATTTCGTATGAGCGATTTCAGCAACTCTGTCAAGAAGTGCCTTGATCGTATCAACCTCGAAAATCGAATCAACATCCTGAACTACTACAGCCAGACGCTCAAGTCCCATGCCTGTATCTATGTTCTTGTTTGCAAGCTCTACATAGTTGCCCTTGCCGTCACCGTCAAACTGTGTAAATACATTGTTCCAAACTTCCATGTAACGGTCACAGTCACAGCCTACAGTACATCCCGGCTTTCCGCATCCGTACTTCTCCCCGCGGTCATAATATACCTCTGAACATGGGCCGCACGGACCTGAACCATGCTCCCAGAAGTTATCTTCCTTACCGAATCTGAATATCCTCTCTGCCGGAATACCTATCTCGTCGTGCCAGATATTCCATGCTTCATCATCATCCTTATATACCGACGGATAAAGTCTGTCAGCCTCAAGTCCTACTACCTCTGTAAGAAATTCCCATGTCCATGCTATAGCTTCATGCTTGAAATAGTCTCCGAATGAAAAGTTTCCGAGCATCTCAAAAAATGTTCCATGTCTTGCAGTCTTGCCTACATTATCGATATCTCCTGTACGTATACATTTCTGACATGTAGCCATGCGCTTGTTCGGAGGGATCTCCTGACCTGTAAAGTATGGCTTGAGAGGCGCCATACCTGCGTTGATAAGCAGCAGTGAATTGTCATTGTGCGGTACAAGTGAAAAGCTGCCGCGTGTGAGATGCCCCTTGCTTGTAAAGAAATCGAGGAACATCTTTCTTAACTCATTAACTCCATAATACTTCTTACTCATGTCTATCTCCTACACTATTATTGTTTTTATTATCAAGCAGTATCATCACCAGAAGCGAGCCTAAGATCAGTATGATACCGAGCACTGACCCGGCTCCCATCGCCTCATGCAGAAATATTGCTCCGAATATACAACTGAAAATCGGCTCAAACAGGCTGAATATAGCTGCCATCGCCGCACCCATATATCTGACTCCCGTAAGCTGACATGCAAATGCTACCACGTTGTTAAGTATCGCGCAAAGCACTAATATCATCCATGCCTTTGCCGGAACAGGTGCCGTCAGATTGCCTGTACTCATTCCGAATATAAATGATCCGATCGTCGAAACCACGCATACATAGAAAAGTATGACGAACGGATCGCATTCCGCCAGATGCCCCTTTTCCTCCAGAAGCAGATATGTTGCAAATCCAACACTCGAACAAAGTGCAAGGATTACCCCCATGACAGTTCCGGCCTTAGCAGAGGCTCCTGTAACAAACAGTGAAACGCTGAGGCATGCAACCGCAAACACTATCCACTTGTATACCGGCATCTTGTCCTTGAAAATGATAAATCCCAGAACTGCTGTGATGATCGGATACATAAAATGCAGTGTAGTTGCCACGCCTGCATCAAGATATGCATAGCTTGCTGTAAGCAGCATTCTTGTCACTACATTTGCAATACCTGCCAGAATAACGATTAAAAATATTTTCTTCGGAAGTCTGAATCCTGTCTTTCTGAAAAGTATGATTGGAACCAGCAGCACAGATGAAATGAGGAATCCGGTAAAATTGAAGCTGTCTACATTTCCTCCCAGCTGAACAAAAAGACTTGTAAAGATAGGAAATGCGCCGAAAATGATTCCGGCCATCGCCATAAATCCCATACCCTTATATGATAATTTAGTCTTCGAATCCTTCATCCTCTATAAGATCCTCTCCGTCAGCGGCTCTCGTAGCGAGCATGTCACATCTTTCGTTTTCCGGGTGATCTGCATGACCCTTGACCCATGTGAAGCTGACCTCATGCGGTTTTATAGCTGTAAGCAGGCGCTTCCACAAATCGATATTTTTAACCGGCCCGGATTTGCCGCGCTTCCATCCGTTCTGTACCCACTTTTCTATCCAGTTCTGATTGAATGCATCTACCAGATATTTTGAATCAGAGTAGACCTGAACCCTGCAGGGACGGGTAAGAGCCTCAAAACCGACTATACATCCCATCAGCTCCATACGGTTGTTAGTCGTCTCATAGTATCCCTGACTCATGGTCTTTTCATGAATCGTACCGGAATTATCTTCATACTGAAGTATGGTTCCGTATCCTCCGGCTCCGGGATTGCCTCTTGAAGAACCATCGGAAAACAGTTTTACTATACCCATTTATGTCCTCATTTCTCAGTCTTATGACTGAAGCTGAATTTATTCTCAGTGCCGTCAAATATCCGCTTTATATTTTTTCTGTGCCTGAATATGACGATACATACAAGTATGATTATGATTATCATATGCTCCATCGAAGGCTTCATGAAAAAGTATGTCAGTATCGGAAAAGCCACCGCCGCGATAACAGAGCCAAGAGATATGTATCTGCTGATAAGCACACATACAAGGAATATCCCTATCATACAGAGAGCTACTCTGTAATCATATACAAATATAAATCCTATAGCACTGGATATTCCCTTGCCCCCGCTGAACCTGAACTGAGCAGGAAAACAATGTCCGAGTATGACGCCTGCGCCCATATACAGAACATAAAAATCCACGAAAGCATTGTCTCTGAAAATCAGCCTTGTAACAAAACACGGGACAAAACCCTTAAGCATATCCAGCACAAAAACCAGGACTCCGATTTTTGCGCCCATGACGCGGAGAACATTCGTCGCGCCTACATTACCGCTTCCTTTAGCTGTGATATCCACACCCAGATACTTGCTTATGTAATGCCCGTTCTGAATAAGTCCGAATACATATCCGACAATCAGGAGTATGATTCTCATTATCACTTATCCTCACCTCTTTCCCTGATGAAGAACTTAAGCGGAGTACCTCTGAATCCAAATGATTCACGGATTTTATTCTCCAGATATCTCTGATATGAGAAATGCATAAGCTCCTTATCATTGACAAATATAACAAAGGTCGGCGGCTCCACACCTGTCTGAGTCGCATAGAATATCTTAAGTCTCCTGCCCTTGTCTGAAGGCGGCTGAACCATGATCGTAGCCTCAGTGATGATCTCATTCAGGACACCTGTCTGAATCCTGAGAGTCTGACTCTGTCTGATAGCATCGATCATGTCAAACATCTTATCAAGCCTCTGTCCTGTGAGTGCTGAAATAAATATATACTCGGCGTACGGCATGAAGCTCAGTGTGTTTTTGACCTTGTTTGTAAACTCATAGATAGTCTTATCGTTCTTTTCTATGAGATCCCATTTATTGACTGCAACGATGACACCCTTGCCGCGCTCATGAGCTATACCGGCAACCTTGGCATCCTGCTCCGTCACACCCTCAGATGCATCGATAACCAGCACACAAACATCCGCTCTTTCAACTGCACTCACAGTTCTGATGATGGAATACCTCTCAAGCTCTTCCTTGATCTTGTTCTTTCTTCTGAGTCCGGCTGTATCAATAAATACATATTCCTGTCCGTTTCGCTTCACTACAGTATCTATCGCATCTCTTGTAGTACCCGCGATGTCGGAAACTATAACCCGCTTCTCACCTAAAAGCTTATTGACTATGGAGGACTTTCCGGTATTCGGCTTTCCGATCAGAGCTACCTTCGGTCTCTCATCCTCAGCGGTTTCCTCTCCCTGTCCGGGTTTGAAATGACGAATGACTTCATCCAGCAGATCTCCCAGTCCAAGCCTTGAAGCCGCAGACACTCCTACCGGATCACCGATACCGAGATTGTAAAACTCGTATATATCATTTCCGAATTTCGCCTGACTGTCGACCTTGTTTACGCAGAGTACTACGGGCTTATGCGCTTTCCTCAGCATCTCACATACGCGAAAGTCCGCATCTACAAGTCCCTGACGTACATCTGTTATAAAAATGATAACGTCCGCCGTGTCTATCGCTATCTCTGCCTGCTCACGCATATGTGCAAGCATCTCGTCACTTGTATCAGGCTCTATACCGCCTGTATCGATCAATGTAAAGTTTTTATCAAGCCAGCTGCATTCAGCATAGATACGGTCACGGGTAACACCCGGCGTATCCCTGACTATGCTTATCTGTTCGCCTGCAAGCACATTAAATAAAGTTGATTTGCCCACATTCGGTCTTCCGACGATGGCAACAATAGGCTTACTCATCCTTCACCTCATGAATTTACTATATCTCTGATGAAATCATATCCTGATGCTTCCTGTATGCATACCGGAACACCCAGCTCCTTTTCAGCTTCGGCTCTGGTCACATCATCCAGGAATACTTCCTCTCCGTTCCTGAACATATTGACCGGAAGGTACAGCCTGGAGCCAAGCCTTTTGCCCTTAAGCTGATTTATCACATCTCTTCCGACTATAAGTCCCGATACGGTTATGCTTTCACCAAAGAAATCATTTTTTATTTCGTATAAATCTACTTTTTTGTTCGGACATACTGTATGCAGCTTTGCAATCACAGCCTCCAGAACGGGATATGCGAGTCTGCCGGTAGCTATGGATATCTCGCCTCCGGTTTCATCGGGAGCAAGCTCGCTTATCGCGTCTGTCGCTTCCTCTATGAAAAGGCGCAGCATTCCGACTCCGTTTTCAAGCTGCAGATATCCGTCGTAGGTTTCCTCCTGCGGCAGCTCACGGCCTGCAAGCAGATAAAGCTCATCGCTTGCATGTATGAAATGTATATCATACTTTTCCATCGCAAGCCTCTGATAGTGTTCAACTATGTCAATGGTCTCCTGCGCTGTTTTCATATCCACAGGGGCTATCTTCTCAAGCCCGTCCCTGAATCTTGTGAGTCCTATCGGAACCACGCTCACGCTTTCCATGACAGGTGCCCATTTCAGCATATCACTTATGGTTCTTCGCAGCTCATTCCCGTCATTCCAGCCGGGACATAGAACTATCTGCCCGTTCATGGATATCCCTGCGTCATACAGCTTATCGATATACTTCAGGCTTTCGCCTGCGAAACGGTTGTTCAGCATCCTGCATCTGAGTTCAGGGTTTGTCGTATGTATCGATATATTGATAGGCGAGAGTCTGTAGCTGATGATACGGTCGATATCATGATCTCTCATATTGGTCAGCGTGACATAGTTGCCCTGAAGGAAGCTCAGCCTGGAATCATCATCTTTGAAATACAGCGTATCGCGCATCCCCTTCGGCATCTGGTCTATGAAGCAGAATATGCAGTTGTTATGACATCTCCTGTATTCGCTCATCAGTCCGTCACCGAATTCAAGACCCGGATCCTCATAGTCATGCTCTATGTCAAGCTCCCATTGTTCTCCGTCGGGCTTCTCAATAAGCATGAGCATTTTATCCGAATTGATAAGCAGTCTGTAATCAAGTATGTCCTCTATGGTTTTGCCGTCAATACTAATAAGCCTGTCACCTGCTGACACGCCAAGCTGATCGGCTATTGAATCCGGCACAACGGCCATTATTTTATGTCCATTTTGCTCAAACATACCCACTATATTTTACGATTTATCGTCGTAAATGTAAAGATTACAACAAGATATTGCACCGATAAAACCGAGGTGTTATATTATAAGAAAATTAGCAAAGGATGGTGGCATAATGCCTGCAGATTTCAGTTGGAAAGACAGATTACCGGTTGCCCCGCTTAAGATCGTCGCACTTGACGGCTGCAAGGAGCTCGCCGGCATGGTCGATCAGCATATCGTTGCATACAGGTGTAAAAATCACTTTGACGAAGGTTCTCTCGTAAGAAATCTTCATTACAGTGATTATGATAAGGAATCCTATCTGATTGAGGCTATAACACCTCGTTTTGGTACAGGTGAGGGCAAGGCTCTCATTACAGAATCCACCAGAGGATGTGATCTTTATGTCATGGTTGATGTCACCAACCACTCCATCGAATACAAGGTCAACGGTCATACCAATTATATGTCACCGGACGATCATTATCAGAATCTCAAAAGAGTTATCGCTGCTTCTGCCGCTCATGCAAAGAGAATTAATGTCATCATGCCATTCCTGTATGAATCAAGGCAGCATAAGCGCTCAGGACGTGAATCTCTCGACTGTGCCATATCACTTCAGGAGCTTCATGAGATGGGTGTTCATAACATCATCACAGTTGATGCTCATGATCCCCGTGTGCAGAATGCCACACCTCTTACGGGCTTTGATAATTTCATGCCTACCTATCAGTTTGTAAAAACTATTTTCAGTAATGTAAATGATATAATCATAGATAAGGATCATCTCATGTGCATAAGCCCGGATGAAGGTGCCATGGACAGAGCTGTTTACCTCGCAAACAACCTTGAGGTGGATATGGGTATGTTCTACAAGAGACGTGATTATTCAAAGGTGATTAACGGACGCAATCCTATCGTTGCACATGAATTCCTGGGAACTAATGTCGAGGGTAAGGATGTTATCATAGTTGATGATATCATCTCATCAGGTGAAAGCATGCTTGATACCGCCAAGGCTCTTAAGCAGCGCCTTGCGAAAAGGGTTATCATCTGCACGACCTTCGGTCTTTTCACCAATGGTCTCGATGCCTTCGACAAGGCATATCAGGATGGTAATATAGATTATGTCATCACTACCAATCTCAATTACAGGAATCCTGAGCTTCTTACACGCAAGTGGTATCTTGAAGCTGATATGAGCCGCTATCTCGCAGCCATCATCAATTACTTCAACCACGACGCACCTATATCAGAGGAGCTTCTTCCTACAGTTAAGATTCAGAATTTTGTGCGTAAGCGTATCAAGGATAAATACGAATACATCGGATCTATCGTGTAATTCGCTGAAAATTATTAATTCAAACAGGTCATCGGTGAAAGATAACAATTTGCTGAAAACAGAGCGATGCGAGAGCTTCCCTTTCAGGACACGCCAAGGCGAATCGTCCTTCAATGGAACTCTCGCATCGCTCTGTTCTGCCGGAAAATTACACTACTCTTCTCTGGTTGCAACGTACAGTCCGGTTTCCATCATTTTTGTAAATGATGTCTCCCGCTCCTTACTGGTCGTTTCCTCTCCTGTGATCAGTGAATCACTCATAGTCAGGATCGATATCGCCTGCGCTCCGTACATCGCTGCGTTCATATAGAGGATCGCTGTCTCCATCTCAACACACAGAACACCGAAGTCAGCCCATCCCAGACCACTGTGCTCAGCTGATCCCGGTGTATAGAACAGATCAGATGTCAGGACATTGCCTGATTTGAAACGTATATTATTATCATGCATATATTCAAGTGCGTAGCACATCAGCTTATAGTCACATATAGGAGCAAATGTTCCCAGTGTGCCGAAAACAGACGGCATATTGGATGTATAGCAGGCACCCTGTGCGAGCACTATATCTCCGATGTGAAGATTACTCTGCATCGCTCCTGCCGTACCTACACGGACAAGTCTCTTGCATCCGTAAAAACGTATCAGTTCATAACTGTATATCCCCATGGACGGGACTCCCATTCCGGTCCCCATGACAGAAAGCGGCTTGCCCTTGTATGTTCCTGTATAACCAAGCATATTTCTGGTATGATTGAACTGTTTCGGATTATCAAGATAATGCTCGGCGATATATTTTGCTCTGAGCGGATCTCCCGGAAGCAGTATGGACTCAGCTATCTCACCGATAGATGCATCAATATGAGGTGTTGCCATCGATTTTTCCTCCTGTAGATTTTTTTCGTATTATACTGTACAGTTCATCCCGAAGTCACCTTCAAGAACCTTTCTTCCCTTTCGTTTGAAAAGATCCATCATTTCCGCAGTAAGAGCTACGTCATCCTGCATAGCCGGAACCTGATCTCTCGTCATCCAGTCTGCAAATCCAAGCTCTATGCCATCCGGATGAGGTCCTTCATCACCATCCGGCTCACAGAAAAATCCCATAAGAAGTGAATCGGAAAAGGCCCATGGCTGGCTCTTATAAAATCGCAGATTCTTCACTCTGATTCCTGTCTCCTCGAATACCTCTCTCGACACAGTCTCCTCTATCGTCTCCCCGATTTCGGCGAATCCGGCGATCAGCGCATACTTGTCAAAGCTCATCCTGTCCTTATATTTAGTAAGAAGTATAGTATCGTCATGTATCACACCGACTATAACCACAGGACAAATCTTCGGATATATGAGGTTTCCACAGTTCTGACAGATGACCGCTCTTTCTGTCTCACAGTGTTTCATCAGAGCACCGCATCTTCCGCAATACCTGTTCTTATCATACCACGCTGCATATGAATATGCTGTCAGCGCTCCGAATCTGAGCCATCCCGGACCTGTAGTCCTCAGTTCTTTTATATTGTGATATTCATACCCTGCAGACCTGAGTGCAGACTGTGCATCCCTATCCTGAGAATAGAAAAACATATCATTATCGATTCTCAGCAGATATCCGCATTTTTCACATTCTTTGTCTGTCGCCTCCTTCGAGGCAGTCTTATCGAAAGCACCTGCCGGAAAAGCCTCTGCACATGTCGGCATGACAAGCTTATCACCGTCAGTTTTGCATAGAAGTTTATTACCTGAAACAAAAACAATGTAAGAGCACTTTTCCGGTTTTCTTACATCATACTGATTATACAGTTTTTTCGGATATATCTCCTGTATCATCCGCTTACACTCCCTGATGCATCAAAAGCATCTCTTATGTAAATGATATCTTCTCCATTCATGCCTATCACGTCAAAACGTACCGGTGTATCATCAGGTATACGGTTCATATAAAGATAAATGCGTGCTACTTTTATGATCTGCATCCTCTTATGATGATCCACTGCATCGACCGGATAGCCCGCGTTATGATTCCTTCTGAACTTGACTTCGACAAATACTATCGAGCGTCCGTCACGTGCGACGATATCTATCTCTCCCGCCGCATTCCTGTAATTCCTCTGAAGCACCTTCATGCCTGTGCCGGTCAGGTACGCGCAGGCCTTCTCTTCATAGACAGCTCCTGTGATTCTCTTGTTCATCGTATCTGCAGAACGATCGGACTGTTTTATAATTATTTTCCCAGAACCTTATCAGTCATAAAGCTTCTTCTGTGAATCGGTGTCAGGCCATATTCACGAATTGCCGCGATATGCTGTGCGGTTCCGTACCCCTTATGCTTTGCAAATCCATACTCCGGATAAACCTTATCATACTCTATCATCAGGTGATCCCTCGACACCTTCGCAAGTATGCTTGCTGCCGCTATACTCACAGACTTCGCATCACCCTTGATGATGGGCACCTGTCTTATCGCGATTTCCGGGATGGTAACAGCGTCATTCAGCAGAAGATCCGGTTCTATCTTAAGCCGGCTAATGGCATCCCTCATAGCTCTGTAAGTAGCCTGCAGTATATTGACCTCATCAATTATATTATTGTCAATGATACCGACAGCCCACGCGGCTGCTTTTTCCTGTATTTCAAGAAACAGCTCTTCTCTTCTTTTTTCACTCAGCTTTTTTGAATCATTAAGATACAGTATCTCACAATCAGAGGGCAGTATGCACGCTCCCGCGCACACAGGCCCCGCCAGAGGCCCTCTTCCTGCCTCATCTATACCGCAGATGATCTTATACTCACCCTCGTATCTGTTTTCAAATTCACGCATGAGAGATAGTCTCTCGCGTTCACGAATAAGCTTTTCCTCTGTCATATTTATTCAGGAACCTTCTCAAGAGTTATTCTTCCGAGCCTACCGCTTCGGAAATCATTGATCAGTATACTCTCCGCCTTGTCATAATCAGCCCCGCCGCCCGGTCTTAAACATCCGCGGGATTTAACGATCGCATCCATCAGGCTTCTGTAATCAGAAATATCCTCCGCTCCGTCTTTATTATAGCTGTCATTCAGCGGCACGGGAACATTGGCTAAAAGCCACTTACCGAGACACTCGGCAAGCTCTGATATATTGACGATAAGATCATTAACCGAACCGATATACGCTATCATCTCACCGACATGCTCATCCTCGAACTTCGGCCAGAGTATACCCGGAGTATCAAGAAGCTCTATCTGCTTATTGAGCCTGATCCACTGATTCCCCTTGGTGACACCGGGTTTGTTGCCGGTTTTCGCGGCACTTTTTCCGGCAATCGTGTTGATAAGAGTTGACTTGCCCACATTCGGAATCCCTGCCACCATGGCACGCACCGGACGGCCTACGATGCCCCGTGCTCTGTCCCGTTCACGCTTCTCTGCGGATGCTCTGTCTATACATGCCATAAGTTCACGCATATCTGCTTTCTTACGCGAATCCATATACATACATTCGCAGCCCAGTGAATTGAAAAAATCCTTCCAGAGCTTATTGGATCTCTCGTCAGCCATATCAGCCTTGTTGAGTATGATGATCCTTCCCTTATTCTGTCCGAGCTTATCCACATCCGGATTCCTGGTTGCCATAGGAGCTCTCGCATCGACCATCTCGATGATGAGATCGATGACTCTGATGTCCTCCTGCATATTTCTTATTGCCTTGGTCATATGACCCGGGTACCACTGTATCTTCATTTATTCCAACCTGCCGATCCTGCCAAAGGGCTTGGTTCTGAACCAGACCTTGCCTATGATCCTGTGCCTCTGTATATTTCCTATCTTTTCGTATCTTGAGTCCTCGCTCGCCTTACGGTTATCTCCCACCACAAAATACTCATCATCCTCAAGCTTTACCGGTTTTGAGGCAATTCCCGCCAGGCTGATGGTGTCATACTCCGGATTGTCATCAAGCACCTTTCCGTCTATATATATCTTCCCGTCAGCGATTCGCAGCGTCTCTCCCGGAAGTCCGATTATACGTTTTACAGATACATCCGGAACTGCCATATCATCATCTGCAGAGTCCATTTCATCTGCTATGACATTCTCCGTATAGAAGCATATCATATCATACCTTTGAGGATCGGAGAAATGATACCCTACCCGATTGATGATCACAGTCTCATCAGGCTCTATGGTAGGCTGCATAGACTGTCCGACCATGATACGGCTCTGACCGAAGCCCCATACCAAAAACCATGCGATCGCTATCGTCACGAACACATGTACTATAAGCAGCCATATCATTCTGTATGTAGTGGATTCAAACATAGAGATATTTTACCAAAAACAAAGGAGAAATAAAAGAAGGCAATCGATCGATTGCCTTCTGATTATATCTTTCACAATAATTATCTTCCAAGCTCTTTAACCTTAGCTGCCTTACCAACTCTCTGACGAAGATAAGTAAGTCTTGCTCTGCGGACTTTACCTCTGCGGACTACTTCAATCTTATCTACTGAAGGGCTGTGAAGCGGCCATGTCTTCTCTACGCCGATACCGTTGGAAGTCTTACGTACTGTGAATGTCTCACGAGCTCCGCCGTTCTGGCGCTTTACAACTGTACCTTCGAAAATCTGGATTCTCTCACGGTTACCCTCTTTGATCTTGTTGTGTACTCTTACAGTATCACCAACTGAAAACTGATCAACGCTGGCCTTAAGCTGCTCGTTCTCTATCTCTCTGATAATGTCGTTCATTTGTTGTCTCCTCCTGAAAATATTAGGCATTCATAAAACGTTCCTGTCACGCCAGCGGAATACCCGATTAATCACAACGTGAAACATTTTAACATATTGAAATCATTATTTCAACTTTTATTTTCTGTATTCTCCCCTTTTTGAAGGGAATTCAGATATTTGATATCGTTCCTGTCAAGGTTTGCCGTATCCAGCAGATCCGGCCGACGTTCCAGTGTCCTTTCCAGACTTTTCTGTCTTCGCCACTTCAGGATATTGGCATGATGTCCGCTGAGCAGTACCTCCGGTACTACTCTGTCTTCATAGACCTCGGGACGCGTGTACTGCGGATACTCAAGCAGATTATCCTCAAACGATTCGAAATCAGCACTCTCCTCGTTTGTAAGTGTTCCGGGCACCATACGACTTACTGCATCGATCACTACCATAGCGGGCAGCTCTCCTCCGGTAAGCACATAATCACCTATACTTAAGGATTCAACATCAAGTATCTCCAGTGCTCTTTCATCTACACCTTCATAGTGACCGCACAGAAGCACCAGGTCTTCTTCCTTTGCAAGCTCCCTGGCGATATCCTGATTGAATACCCGTCCCTGCGGAGTCATATATATAACTCTGGGCCGTCTGCCAAGTCTTTCGCACAGTGCAGAATAGGCATCACATATGGGGGCCGCCTGCATAACCATGCCTGCACCGCCTCCATACGGATAATCATCGACATGACGGTGCTTGTCTTTCGTATAGTCCCGTATGTCGATTGCATCCACTTCTATGATTTTTTCATTCTGTGCCCTTCCGATGATACTGGTATTAAGCCCGTTTGTTATCATCTCAGGGAACAGCGTCAGTATATGAAATTTCATTTTACAGATCCATCAGTCCGTCAAGCATATGGACATATATTCTGCGTCCTGCAATATCTACATTAAGAATGCACTCTTTGATATAAGGCATCAGAAAGCTCTTTTCTGTTCCTTTTACTTCCATAACCTGATTGGCTCCTGTAGGGAACACCTCGCTGCACTCTCCGAGATCTCTGCCGTCTTCATCTATAACGCGGCATCCTATAAGGTCAGCAATATAGTATTCGTTTTCACCCAGCGGAGATGCATCCTCACGGTCTACCATCAGATCACTTCCTCTGAGCTTCTGCATATCCTCCGGAGTTTCGATTCCGGCGAATTTGCATATTACCATATTATTGAAAAATCTGACTTTTTCTATATCGAGACGGCGGTCTGCTTCGCACCCCTCTATATAGACCTTCTTCAGTTCCTTAAAACGTGAGATGTCATCAGTGGTTGGATATATCTTGCATTCTCCATGGACACCATGGACTGAGGATATGACTCCTACCCGTAATCTGTCGCTCATTATTCGATATCAACAAAAACTTTTCTGTCATCCTTTGATGACGCTGCCTTTACAACAGCACGAATAGCCTTAGCGATCTTTCCACCACGGCCGATGACACGTCCCATATCGCTTTGTGCGACTCTGAGCTTGATCTCGAGCATCCCGTCGCTCTCTACCTCTGTCACCACTACCTCGTCAGGATTATCAACCAAAGCCTTTGCAATAGTCTCTACTAATTCTCTCATCCGTTTCCTCCGTCTGAAGGCTTACTGGATGCCTGCATTCTTGAGAAGCTTGGCAACGCGATCTGTAGGCTGAGCTCCGTTTGCGAGCCACTTCTTTGCAGCTTCCTCGTCAAACTTGATAACGCTCGGCTCCTCGTTAGGATCATAGAATCCGATTTCTTCAATGAAACGTCCGTCACGAGGTGATCTTGAATCAGCAATTACTACACGATAGAAAGGTGCTTTCTTCTTACCCATTCTCTTTAATCTCATCTTTACAGCCATTGTTTTAATCCTCCTAATAAATTTCTGTTTCCATGTTTATTCTTCATCATGCCGTTCAGCTGCTTCTGCATCTTCTTCATCTGCTCAAACTGCTTTACGACCCGATTAACAGTTGCTATGTCCTGACCACAGCCTCTGGCGATACGGTTGCGTCTGGACGGATTAAGGAGCTTAGGGTTGGCGCGCTCCTGTGGCGTCATCGAATATATCATAGATGATATCCTGGTCAGCTGACTTTCATCTATCTCCGGCATGCCTTTTCCGCTCATGCCGGGCATCATTGATAAAATGCTGCTGAGCCCGCCCATCTTATTCATCTGGGCCATGGCATCCAGGTAATCGTTAAAATCAAACTCTGACTTCTTAAGCTTCTCTGCAGTCTTTCTTGCCTGCTCTTCATCGAAACTCTCCTGAGCCTTTTCAATGAGAGTAAGCATATCGCCCATACCCAGAATTCTTCCTGCCATACGATCCGGATGGAACTCCTCAAGGTCTGAAAGCTTCTCTCCCATACCTGCAAAATATATGGGTTTTCCGGTTACTGCCTTTATCGAAAGTGCAGCACCGCCTCTTGCATCACCATCAAGCTTGGTAAGTATGACTCCGTCGATTCCGACCTTATCAGAGAACTCAGAAGCTACATTGACCGCATCCTGACCGGTCATCGCATCAACGGTAAGCAGTGTGGCATCCACATTCTGAATCTGCTTGATATCTGAAAGCTCTGCCATCATATCATCATCTATATGCAGACGGCCTGCAGTATCTATGATGACGACATTGTATGAATTATCCTTCGCATCCTGCATCGCGGCCTTTACGATCTCCGTCGGCTTCACATCTGTTCCCATCGAGAATACCGGTACACCGACCTTCTCTCCGTTCTTCTTCAGCTGTTCAACAGCTGCCGGTCTGTATACGTCACATGCCACCAGCAGCGGCCTGCGGCCCTGTGATTTGAACTTACCTGCAAGCTTGGCTGCGGTAGTCGTCTTACCGGCACCCTGAAGTCCGACCATCATGATGACCATCTGAGGCTTCAGAACCAGCTTCTCGCCTTCACCGCCCATCAGACCTACGAGCTCTTCATTGACTATCTTTATAACCTGCTGTCCCGGAGTGAGACTTTCGAGAACATCGCTTCCTATCGCTCTTTCCTCAACAGCTTTGACAAACTGTTTGACCACCTTGAAGTTTACATCCGCTTCAAGAAGAGCCATACGCACTTCCTTGAGTCCGAGCTTTACATCCTCTTCCGTCAGACGACCCTTGCCGCGCAGGTTTCTGAATACATTCTGAAGTTTTTCACTTAGATTTTCAAATGCCATATCTTAGGCTGCTTCCACTTCTGTTTATAAAATGTCGATGATCTTCCGCGCTGTTTCCTGATCAGTACTCTGTCGGGCCAGCTTTTCAATTTCTCTGAACTTAGCCACAAGTCCGAGTTTGCTTTCATATTCCTCAAGTGCTTTGTCACAACGCCTGATCATGTCATGCACACCCTGACGCGAGATACCTTCATTCTCGGCAATCTCGCTTATAGAGTAGTCATTCAGCACTACTTCTTCATATACTTCTCTTTGATGATCCGTAAGCAGCGCTCCGTAAAAATCATATAGCAGGCTCTTACGAACCAGATCATTCATCTCGCTCATAAAATCACCTGCTATATATTACAATATTGTATTTTTTCTGTCAAGTATTTTTACTTGACACGATTTTTATATGTATTGCGTGCTCGATTATCAGAATCAGGGATACTATTCCGATATAACCTATCACAGGATAGACTGTGGCCACAAGATTGGTGAAGCCGGTCAGACTGCAGATAAATGCTGCCGCACCCGCTGCTGTAATCCTTATTATCCTTCCTTTCTTTTCCTTACCGTTCGGAAGTCTTTTTTCGGCATAATTAAGAGCTGCTACCATAGTAGCATTTGCATTTCCATACATAGCTATGAATAATAGAACTGCGTATATGACTGCATAGACTCCGCCCATCTTCTGTGCTATGTAAAGCATAGGCAGATCGGTACCGGTTGACTCGCGGCTGGTAGACATGGCAAGGATCAGCAGCACTGCGATAACTGTAAGTGCAGCCGTTCCTATCAGTATCCCGACCGGTCCGGTGCTTTTACTTTTGAAATGGCTGGCAAGAGGAGCGATGATTCCGATGGACCCGAACATGTTGAGTGTTGCATAATTAAATGCACTCATATACCAGGTTCCGAGCAGCGGATTATTGTCTGCAATGGTCAGGTCGATGCTTTCAGCGCCGGACTTCACGATGCATATGACGCTCAATGCTACTGCAGCTACTACAAGCACGGGTATAACCAGATCAAATACCCTGACCATACCTCCGAATCCGAAGTAAACTGTGACCATGACCAGTATCGTCGCCAGTGCTGAACCTATCGCTCTGTTCATCCCGAACATCTGCACACACAGCGAGGATATTCCTGCAATCATGATGATAGCTATGACAAAATATAAAAGTGAAAACAGAATCCCGATAAAGACTCTGAGCCACGGTACATCAAATCTGATCAGCAACCTGTCCACTGTTCCTGTCTTCGCATTATCAGAAAGCCAGATGACCAATGCTGAAGTCAGCCCGACTAAAACAAGCGAGACCATCAGTCCGATGATTCCGATCCTGCCATAACTTCCGAAATATTGCCACAATTCCTGACCGGATACATAGCCGGCGCCAAGCAGGCACCCCGCAAATGTAAAGGCCATACTGAGTAAACCTATCTTCTTCATGCGTTGTTCTTGTCAGCTTCTTCCTGTTCTGATTGCTCCTGTTCCTTCCTTGCTATATCATTTGTATCGATGGATTTTCTGAAAACGAAGAATCTCTGATACAGGAATTCAAGCACGAAGTTAAGCAGTGTTGCTATGATGTCTGCGATATACTGAGCCCACCCTGCATCTGTCATGAGCTTGATAAGCCAGTTTGATAACGGAATAAAAACCACATAGAATATGGCCGTCTGAAGCATCGCAAGCGGCACATTATTGGCTGACTTAAAGGTAAATCTCCTGTTGATAGTCAGATTCCATATTACTGAGCATATCGTACCTATAGTCCAGCTCAGGTTGTTCGGCAGCTTGAATACTTCATTGCAAAGAAGTATCAGCGCCCACTGTACGATACCTGCAGAAATCGAAAACAAAGTAAACTTGATAGTTCTGACCAGTTCCTTATTCATTGAATAACCCCTCTATATATTCATCCACATCGAATCTCTTGAGATCATCGATTTTTTCTCCGTATCCGATATACTTGACACGAAGTCCAAGCTCAGCCTGAATAGCCACTGCTACTCCTCCCTTGGCTGTTCCGTCCATCTTGGTAAGTACTATACCGGTGATATCCGCAACCTCAGAGAACTGTCTGGCCTGCTCGATAGCATTTTGCCCGGTAGCGGCATCCAGAACAACCAGCGTCTCTCTCTTGTATCCGGGAAGTTCACGGTCTGTTATCTTATAAAGCTTCGAAAGCTCTGCCATAAGGTTTGCCTTGTTGTGAAGTCTTCCGGCAGTATCCGCAATCAATGTATTATACCCCTTTGATTTTGCTGCCGCCGAAGCATTATAGATGACTGCTCCCGGATCAGAACCTTCCGAAGTGGATATGATATCAACATCTGATCTGCGTGCCCACTCTTCAAGCTGCTCTATCGCAGCGGCTCTGAAGGTATCTGCCGCAACAAGAAGTACCCTTCTCCCGGAAGCCTTCAGCTGCGAAGCAAGCTTGCCGCAGGTGGTAGTCTTACCGACCCCGTTGACACCTATGATCATATATACTGAATCAGTCTCTTCGGCAGAATAGGCATCGACACTCAGGCTCATTTTCCCTTTAATCAGCTCCTTAAGTGCATCCCTGGCCTGATCCGTCGTCTTCAGTTTTTCTTCTTTGACCCTTTCGCGCAGTTTTTCGACCAGCTCCAATGATGTCGAGGCTCCGACATCGGCCATGATCAGAGTCTCTTCCAGATCATCATAAAAATCCTCTTCGATCTCTATTCCGCGAATGGCATTAAAAAATTTCTGTAATATCATACTTAATTATCCAGCTTGTCTTCAATAAGATTTACGGATACAAGTGTGGATACACCCTTCTCCTGCATCGTGATTCCGTAAAGTCTGTCAGCGCATACCATAGTACCACGACGGTGCGTGATGACGATGAACTGTGTATTTCTGCACAATCTCTTGAGATAATGTGCAAAACGGTCTACGTTTGAATCATCCAGTGCCGCCTCGATCTCATCAAGAAGAGCAAACGGTGACGGTTTCAGATTTTGAATTGCAAAAAGGAGGCATATAGCTGTCAGTGACTTCTCTCCGCCCGAAAGCTGCATCATATTCTGAAGCTTCTTGCCCGGCGGCTGAGCGATGATACGTATGCCTGCATCAAGCAGATCTGTCTCCTCATCCATGTCAAGTTCCAGCTTACCAATTCCGCCCCCGAAGAGCTCCTTGAATACCTTGTCAAACTCGATCTGAATTCTGGCGAAGTTCTCCTCGAACTGAGCACGCATACCCGCATCGAGCTCATCGATGATATTCTGAAGCTGCTCCTCAGCCTTTACGATGTCATCATGCTGAGTCTTCATAAGCTCATAACGTTCGGAAACCTCTTTATACTCATCTATCGCATTTACATTGACCGGTCCGAGTGCCTTGATATCATTCTTATATCCGTTGACCTGTCTTCTCATCTCAGCGGTATCACCAAGCTCATCATCTCTGTAGGCTTCAGCTGTCTCCAGAGATATTTCATATTCATTCCAAATATATGAAATGATTCCGTCCAGCTTGTCAGTGCATTTCTCCCGCTTGTTCTGAAGTCTGAAAATATCCTTATCAAGAGCATTGATCCTTTCAGATATCTCATCTCTCTTCTCAAAATATTTCTTCTGTTCCCCTGACTTCTCATCCTTCTTCCCGAGTGCCTCCCGAAGAGAGATTTCAAGTTCGTCAAAACCTGCTTTCTTCTTTTCGATTTCAGCCTCGATTTCAGCTATCTGTTTCTGCTTATCGGCTATGCCTTCTTCAGAGGATACGGTACCTTCATTCAGGCTGTCCTTTTCCGTAACAAAAGCATCAAGCTCGTCAGTAACACGGGTGATGTTTTCACGTATGAATTCAAGCTGCTGCTCGTACCCGGCAGAAACGACCTGTGCCTTCGAATAATTATCGACAAGACCTTCGCGGCTTCCTCTGCTCGTCTCAAGCTCTGCTGTAAATCTTACGATACCGTCATCCAGATCATGCTGCCGGACATCGATATCCGTGATATCATTCTGCCATCTGATTCTCTGATCAGACATCTCAGTTATCTGAGTATCTACCAGTTCGAGCTCATGCTCCATGTCAGCTGAATTATCAGTGAATTCCTCAAGTCTTTCACTGACAGCAGCCATACTTGTCTCGATAGTATTCTTCTGTAGCAAAGCCTCCTGTTTCTCGTCCCTGGTCTTCTGTATCTCATCCATCACGGACTTGAGCTCAGTACGCTTTGCAGCGAGCTTTTCTTCGCAGTCCTTCACATCCTGCTCAGCCTTTGCAAGTGCCTCTGTCAGCTCCTCTATCTCTCTCTTTCGTCCGAGCAGATTTGAGCTGTTCTTATATGTGCCTCCGCTTATAGCTCCACCCGGAGCAAGATACTCACCCTCTCTGGTAACCACATGATACTCATAGCCGTGTCTCTTCTGAAGAGCGATAGCATCATCGATATTATCAAGCACTATGGTTCTGCCGAGCAGATGATTGATCATACCGAGATAGACTGTATCTGCTTTAACAAGCTTTGATGCAAGTCCTACTACTCCCTGTTCACCCAGTACATCTCCCGGATTCCATTCCTTTTCATTCATCGCAGTAAGCGGAAGGAATGTGGCTCTTCCGAGCTTCTGCTCCTTTAAGAAGGCAATAAGCTTCTTCGCAGTGGATTCGTCATCTGTCACAACATTCTGGATTTTTCCTCCGAGAGCCGTTTCGATGGCTGTTTCATATTCCTTATCGACCTTTATCAGGTCAGCCACTACGCCATGGACTCCGCCGGTTCTCTCTCCCTGCTCCATGACACGCTTTACTGAATTGCCGTATCCCTCATATCTCTCCGCGATGTTCTTAAGGGATTCCAGCTTCGCACTTACAGACTGAACCTTGCCCTGCGCTCCTGTCAGGTTTACGGCCAGCTTCTGCTCCTCTGCTTCTGACTGCTCATATTCATCTAACAGTCTTCGTCCCTTTTCGTCTATGCTGTCTATCCTTGAGCTGATCTCTTCAAGCTTTTTATTCTCATCATCGAACTGAGCCTGAACAGTGGCAACATCGGATTTTGATTTAAGTATCTTCTGTGCAAACTCAGACTTTCTCAGCTGCAGCTGCTCTAAGGTAGCGGCCATAGCCTCCGAATTTGCATTGATTTCCGAACGTTCATTAAGTGCAGCGATGACACCCGCCTGCGCATCCTCGATGTTCTTTTCAAGCAGCATTATTCTCTCGTCTGTCTCTATTAATGCCTTCTCTGCTTCTGTCTGCTTAGCCCGGGCCTGCTCATACGCAGCATTTATCTGATTCTCCTGCTCATTGTATGAAGCAAGTGAACTCTGTCTGGATCCTATCTCTGTTTCTATGACAGCAAGACGGCTGCTGATATGTTCAGCATTTGCCTTGTCAGTATTGATCTGCTCATTCAGTACATTAATCCTGCCGGTCATATCACCGACTTCGATATTGGCTGAAGCGATCTTATCCTTGGTTTCCGTGATGGCTGCATCCAGCTCTTCGATCAGCTTTTCCAGATCCTCGTACTGATCTTTAAGCTTATCCGACTCACTGATGGCACTGTCCATATCTGCCGTCAGTATTTCATAGTTTGCATCGATATCCTTGATTTCACTGCTGAGACTTGCATTGTCGCGTAGGAACAGGTTGACGTCATATCTGCGCAGTTCATCATGAAGACGAAGATATTCCCTGGCTGTCGCAGACTGCTTCCCAAGCGGTCCCACGCGTGTCTCAAGCTCCTTGATGATGTCTGCGATACGAACCAGATTCTGATGCTCATTTTCAAGCTTCTTCTGTGTAAGTATCTTGCGGCGTTTGTACTTCGTGATACCTACGGCCTCGTCAAAGAGTTCTCTTCTGTCCTCAGGTTTTGAGCTCAGTATCTTATCGATCTGTCCCTGTCCGATGATAGAGTATCCGTCCTTACCGATACCGGTATCATAAAACAGCTCATGTATATCCTTCAGTCTGCACTGACTTCCGTTGAGCATATACTCACTTTCTCCGGAACGATACAGTCTTCTCGATACCACCACCTCATCAAAATCAAGGGCAATCTGATGATCGCTGTTGTCAAGGGTAAGTGCAACATATGCAAAACCCTGCGGCTTTCTGAGCTGAGTACCTGCGAAGATGACATCCTGCATATTACCGCCACGCAGCTGCTTCGCGCTCTGCTCACCGAGTACCCATCTTACGGCATCGGAAACATTGGACTTACCTGATCCGTTAGGTCCTACGATTCCTGTGACACCGTCGTTAAAATCGAAAACAGTTTTGTTTGCAAAGGATTTAAATCCCTGAACTTCAATTCTTTTTAAATACATTCGTCACACCTTACCAAGTTTTTTTAAAGCATCTGATGCGGCTGCCTGCGTAGCCCTTTTCTTGCTTGTATCGGTTCCTTCTCCGAGCAGATCACCGTCTGCCCACACCTGAACGGTATACCTCTTATCATGATCCGGGCCCGACTCTCCGATGACCCTGTACTCCGGATCGCAATGTCTCTCACTCTGAAGAAATTCCTGCAATATGGTCTTGCCATCAAAAAAGAACTGCTTATCCATATCCCTGAAAATAAACTTAAGCACCAGTTCCTTTGCATTGGCAAATCCACCGTCAAGATATACTGCACCTATCAGTGATTCAAATGCGTCCGAAATCACACTTGCCCTGCTGCGTCCGCCTGTCGCTTCTTCACCTTTTCCCAGAAGAATGAACCTGTGCAGTCCGAAAGTCTCCGCCACCTCGAAAAGTGCTGTCTCGCACACAAAGCCTGCTCTTATTCTTGACAGCTCTCCTTCAGGAATATCTCTGAATTTATTATAAAGAAACTCACTGCTGATAAGCTCAAGTACCGCATCTCCGAGGAACTCTATTCTCTCGTTGGACTGAAGCTTATGCTCATTTGCATAAGAGCTGTGAGTCATCGCAAGCTTCAGAAGCTTCGGATCCTTAAAATGATACCCGATGGCATCCTCAAGTTTTTTTAACTCGGATTCTGTCATTTGATATATTCCTTTATTGTCTCTACTGCATCCCCGACAGTCTTCATCTTCTCAACTTCCTCCTGCGGGATCTCGATGTCATATTCCTCTTCAATTGCCATAACGATCTGGAATACATCAAGTGAATCGGCACCAAGGTCATCAACTATGGATGTTGACATAGTAACCTCCTCCGGCTCTACATTAAGTACTTCACAGATGATGTCTCTAATCTTCTCAAATTCCATCGATTGTCTCCTAATATTTTATTTTTTATATTCGACACACTGCAGCACTGAGTTTTTGAACTCCGCTGCGGTGGCATTACCATGAGTTTTGAGCACCAGTCCCTTAAGTCCGAGTATCGGGGCTCCTCCGTACTGATGTGATTCAAAGGGCTTCAGCTCTTTCTTAAGTGATTTCTTTATAAGAACTGCTCCGAGTTTGGTTTTCAGACTTGCCGTAAGACTCTTTTTTATAAGTCCGAGCATCAGCTTGCCAAGACCCTCATACATCTTGATCACCACATTGCCGGTGAAACCGTCACAGACGAGTATATCTGCCTCACCTGCAGTGATTCCGGTAGGTTCGACATTACCGATGAAATCGATGCCTTCAGTTTCCTTAAGCAGCTGATATGCCGCCTTTGTAAGCTCATTTCCCTTGGTCTCTTCCTTGCCTATATTCACCAGTCCGACTGTAGGATTCTCAATTCCCTCCACAAGCCTTAGATATTCGACACCAAGCTTTGCAAAGCTCACGATATGCTCCGGACGCACGTCCACATTGGCACCGCAGTCAAGAAGAAGTGAATGTCCCCCTGCATGCGGAAGTATGTGTGCAAAAGGAGCCCGGTCAACACCCTTCTGCCTTCCGACGAGAACCTGCGCGCCTACCATCAGCGCACCGGAATTCCCGGCTGAAACAAAAGCATCAGCCTCACCGTCACGAACCAGCTTCATGCCTACAGACATAGATGCATCCTTCTTGGATCGTATAGCCTGAACCGGATGCTCATGTGTTTCTATAACTTCGCCTGCAGGAACAAGTATCAGTCTGTCCTTATCGTATTCTTCCGATGCAAGAAGAGGCTCCACAGCTTCAGGCTTGCCTACCAGAAAAACCTGAACACTGTCGCAGCTTCTGACAGCAGAAACAGCACCTTTGACGGCTTCGCCCGGTGCATTATCTCCTCCCATTGCATCAATTGCAACTTTAATCATACAATTACCCCTTTTAATCCACTTAAAATGATACTTTATAGCTTGTAAAATATCAACCGGAAAAGACGCAAAAAGGCACTAAAAAAGGCCCCGTAACAGGGCCTTTGTTAGTCTAATCATCAGTCAGCTGAAACGATTTCACGCTTATTGTATGAACCGCAAGCCTTGCAAACGCGATGAGGCATCATAAGTGCGCCACATTTACTGCATTTAACAAGTGTAGGAGCAGACATTTTCCAATTAGCTCTTCTCTTGTCTCTTCTTCCTCTGGA
>JAZLHO010000036.1:0-9683 GCA_045616865.1 Lachnospiraceae bacterium
CTGATTCCGCCGGATATACAGGCAGCGGCAGAATCGCTTATGGTATTTTTTGCATTTTTGTTTACGGTGTCCATGTTCGGTTTTCCTGAAATATTATGAATCTATATTATCTTTATCGGAGCCTTGCGTCAATCCAAGGCCAGGTATCCCCGGAATGTATCAGAAAGAAGCGTTCGAAATTATTGCGCTGAAGGAAAAATCCCGGGTGATGAGCGGGAATCCTCGGGAATATTTGAAGGCTACGATATCCGTATTGAGATATAATCAATACCGGAAGCTATCGGCAATATAAATCGATATTACATCAGTAAAAATATTGATATATATTGCCGATAGTTTTATAATATTACCGATAATACTAAACGGAGGATAACTGTGAGATATCTAAGTTCAAGTGATTTTGCAATAAAGTGGAATGTATCAGAAAGAAGCGTTCGAAATTATTGCGCTGAAGGTAAAATTCCCGGGGCAGTACTCGAAGGTAAAATATGGAAAATTCCTGACAATTCATTGAAACCTGAAAGAAAAAAAAGATCCGGAAAGATCCCTGCCGGTTTGCTTACCAGATTGAAGTTTGAAAAAGAATCAGGGCTTAAAGGCGGTATTTATCACAAAATACAAATAGAACTGACATATAATTCAAACCATATGGAAGGAAGTATGCTTTCACACGATCAGACAAGATATATATTTGAAACCAACACAATCGGATTAAAAAGTGAAAGCATCAATGTTGATGATATTGTGGAGACTGCAAATCATTTCAGATGTATTGATCTGATAATCGATATGGCTAATTATTCCCTCAGTGAATCATTCATAAAGCAGCTTCATATGGCTTTGAAATCAGGAACATCGGATAGCAGAAAACCATGGTTTGCAGTAGGCGAATACAAAAGACTTGAAAACGAGGTTGGAGGTAATGCTACCGCTTCGCCTGAAAATGTATCAGATGAAATCAGGCAACTGCTGAAAAAATACAATCAAAAAAAAGAAAAAACACTGGAAGAGATAATAGACTTTCATTATCAGTTTGAAAAGTCCATCCTTTCCAGGACGGAAACGGTCGTATCGGAAGACTGATCATCTTCAAAGAGTGTCTCCGGAATAAGATTACACCGTTCATAATCGAAGATGATTTGAAAGAATTCTACTATAGAGGCCTGCAGCAGTGGAAAAAAGAACAGGGATATTTACTGGATACCTGCCTAACCGCACAAGACAGATTCACGGAATATCTGCGGTATTTTGAGATTGAAATGGGGATATAGGCTGATACACTTTTCGATGCCTTCTCTCTTGATTTCACTCATCTTATATGCCAAATCCATATACTGTTCCCTCCATTGCGGATCTTTGTTGTATCTTTTTCATCTGCCCGCCATGAGATGATACTGAGGCCTGCAACTCGGTATACATACAGACATAAAAGTATGGTATACTGTACGAAATGACAGATTATAGCACAATACATCCAAAATGTTTGAGCATAAACCGCGAAAGGAAATAGTGATGAAAGAAATTAAAAGAAAATTAGCAGCTATACTTGCATTTGCCATGATTTTTTCACTGGCAATACCTGCATATGCAGCAGCTAAAGGTTATGAAAGACCTGAGACAACCAAAGCAGGTGCAGAAAAAGTGACCGGAACATGGAGTAAGGATGCCCAGGGTAACTGGACATTCTCACCAAATGGTGGCGGCAATGTTGGAAAAGGATGGTTCCTGCTGAACTCATCGAATTCATCAACAGAATATAAGTGGTACTGCTTTGATGAGAAGAGCACATTGAAAACAGGATGGATAAATGACACAAAGGATCCGTCAATCTGGTATTATGCCGGGGAGACAACGGGTGCCTCAGAAGGCAGCCTGATGACTGGGTGGGTAACAGACCCGAGAGACGGAAAGAAATACTATATGGACCCGGCAACAGGAATCATGAGTTATGGGTGGAAGCAGATAGCAGGTGTATGGTACTACTTTGGAGAAAAGCAGTATGAGAATGCGGCACATCCGTATGGAGCTATGTATGTAAATGAAATGACCCCTGATGGATATTATGTAAATTCAAATGGTGCATGGGGACAGACTACAAGCAGTGGTGGCAGCAGCAGCGGAAGTTATACACCAAAGCCGACACCGACACCAACACCGACACCAACGCCAACACCAACGCCAACACCAATACCAGAGCCCGTAAAGTATTCGATTAGTTTTGATATGCAGGGGCATGGTGAACAAATTGATGATCAGTTAGTTGAAAAAGGCGGTAAAGTCATAGAACCGGAAACTCCGATAGCAAAAGGGTATGTATTTAGCGACTGGTATAAGGAAGCAGGTTGCATAAATAAATGGGTATTTAATTCCGATGTTGTGAACACTGATACAACACTGTTTGCAAACTGGCAGGGAAAGGAGACAAGAATCACTTTGATAAACGGTAGTGGAAGTGGCGGACCTGATTCTGTGACAGCAATATATGGTGAAGATATGCCACCTATTGATTCCACACCATCGTCAACAACACTTATGCCGTTTTCAGGATATTATGATCAAGAATCTGGAGGAACTCAGTATTATACCGACGAAGGTAATAGCGCAATAAAATGGGACAAAGACGATGAAGAGGCTACGTTGTATGCACAGTATGCATGCCTAGCTGCTGGTACAATGATTACCATGGCCGATGGTACGAGAAAACCGGTTGAAGCCCTGAGTGTCGGAGATATGATAAAAGCATTTGACCATACGGCAGGAAAATTGACGGATGCCAAAATTATAGATTACTGGCATTACCCAGAACCGAAATCCGGCTTGATGACGTTGCATTTTACTAACGATATTAATATCGGAATTGTAAAAGCACATTCATTTTTCTGTATTGAGGACAATACATATGTATACATAGATGAAAAGAATGTTGAAGAATACATAGGCAAACACTTCTATAATGCTGAAACCGGAGCCTCGGAAGAATTGCTAAGTGTGACTTCAAGTGACGAAAAAGTCGAAACATTCTATTTAGCAACCGAAGAGCACTTTAACTGTGTTGCAGAAGGGATGCTGAATCTAGAAGATGGAGTATTTTTTGCAGTATGTAGCTGTTTTGAATATGACGAGAATAAGGTAATAGACACGGATAAATTAGCTGAAGCTATCAAGAAGTATGGTTTATTCACATATGAAGATTTCTCGTATATGACCAGAGAACAGTTTGATATGTTCAAGATTGCATACTTAAAAATTGCTGTGGGTAAGGACATAATTTCAGAAAGTGATTTAAAATTATTAGAGATAGAATTCACAACTGACGAATTTAGAAATTGATGTCTAGCAATGTCGAAAGAATGTATAGATAGATGTCTTTGGTATTTAGGTGATTTGATAACTTGCATCTGTTGACACATAATAGAGATTGTTTTGCGTAATCAGGTTCAACATTATTAAGTTATAGTCATAACAGCCCGGGCGGATGGTGATGCGTTCCTCCCGGGCTGTCGATCAATTAAATATAAATCATCTATCAGTACTGTTTCATAAGTTTCATGAATGCTTCTTCAGAAAGCCCAAGATGTTCTGCAGCATCTTTTGACGCAAGCAGTTTTGCATTGACCAGTTCAATTAAAGTTTTTATCCGGCCTTTTTCCATGCCTTTTTCGAATCCATGTTCAAGACTTTCCCATTCGATTTCCTTCATCTTGTATGCCAAATCCATATACTGCTTCCTCCATTGCGGATATTTGTTGATGTCTCTTACCTTTTCATCCAGTTCCTGTGTGAACTCATCCTTCGGGATATTGTCTGTCAGATAATACCGCCATCGTAGCATATAAATTTCGATATAGCTATAGTTTTTCAGACATAAGTTCAACTTATTTTTGCGGCATTTTACAGAAAAAATTCCTAAAAAATTTTTTACTGAGAACCAATATATACATAGCTCTCCCAATAAGGAGCAGCGCCTACATCATCAGCGCCGATGTTTTGGATGTGAGCAGTCATGATATGCGATGACATATCTTTTGTGGAGGTTCTCTGAGCTTCCCGTTGAATATGAATGAACGGTCCGACGAGGGCATCTGTCCGAAGATATCTATGTTCAAAGAAACTGCGCAGCAGTTTCATCCGATTGATATCAAGTTTGTCCGAGGAGGATGGTTTGAGTGAATGAATATGAAACGCAGGAAGCTCGAGGTTCTCACATAGATATGGAATCGCATATCACGACTGCTCACATCCAAAAAAGTCCACTTCGTATTATTGAAGTAGAATTTTTCATTAAATTACTCGAAGCACCTCAATACGAGATGCCTTATATAGTTTGTAGGTTGCATTTTTATGACTGATCCATAAGCTTCATAAATGCTTCTTCGGAAACGCCAAGATGTTCTGCGGCATCTTTTGATGCAAGCAGTTTTGCATTGACCAGGTCAATTATTGCTTTTATCCGGCCTTCTTCTCGGCCTTCTTCCCGGCCTTCCTCCAGACCTTCCAGCTTGATTTCCTTCATCTTGTATGCCAAATCCATATACTGCTTCCTCCATTGCGGATCTTTGTTGATGTCTCTTACACTTTCATCCAGTTCCTGTGTGAACTCATCCTTCGGAATACTGTCTGTCAGATAATCCAGAAAATTGCCCAGCTCCGGGTCGATCCCCTGCCTTTTGCCTTTGGCATTCAGAAATACAGCTACTGTGCCATCATTAAGTTTGCATTCAGGGTCATAGACATCGAGCTTTTCAAACCGGTATATACTTCTTCCTTCTCCTATTGGATCTTTAGTGCATATGAAAATCACAAAGCTTCTTTTTAAGTCCCTGTAATTTCCGCCTGACTCTATCAGTTCCTGATCTATCATGCTTTGATAATACCTGCTTCTCCTAGGAAGATCAGTACTGATTTTTGTCTGCATTTCAAGATCATAGACCGTACCGGTTCCGTCATCAACATACACATCAAGTCTTACACCCTTTCCATCCAGATACATGTCAATGCTTTTCTGAGTTCCGACATATTCGATATCTTTAATCTTAATGTCGAGTATCATTTCTATAAGCCTGATGCATAGTTTTTTGTTTCGTCTCAGCGTAGTGCCGAATACAAAATCATCTGTAAATGTTGCTAACTGTTCTTTTTTCACTTTTAGTCAGAGACTGCTGCAAATCGGAATATTTCTTGATTTTATATCGTCATCGTAGCATATAAATTTCAATATAGCTATAGTTTTTCAGGCATAAGTTCAACTTATTTTTTCAGCATTTTACAGAAAAAATTCCTAAAAAATTTTTTACTGAGAACCAATATATACATAGCTCTCCCAATAAGGAGCAGCGCCTACATCATCAGCGCCGGTTTTTGGATGGGAGTAGTCGCATGTCATGACTACTCCCACAAAAAAGTCCACTTATAGTTATTGAAGTAGACGTTGAGATGATGCTGAGGTCTGCTTTTCTTGCTTTTTCTCTATCTATTTGCTAAAATTTTATGGCTTATGTATAAGGATCTGCTTGATATCAAAAATTTAACATTTGACTATATAATCCGCGATGAGAACAATCAGGTCGAGTCCAGTGTGAGAGCACTTGGCAGTGTGAATCTGAAGATCGAAGCCGGGGATTTTGTTGCTGTACTTGGACGAAACGGCAGCGGCAAGTCTACATTTGCCAAAATGCTCAATGCGATACTGCTTCCGACCTTCGGTGAGGTGCTTGTCATCGGGATGAACACGAAGGATGAGGAGCATCTGCTTGATATACGCAGAAATGTGGGAATGGTTTTCCAGAATCCTGATAACCAGATAGTGGCCAATGTGGTCGAGGAGGACATGGCTTTCGGCCCTGAAAATCTCGGTATTCCGTCTGAGGAGATAAGACAGCGTGTTGATACAGTAAGCCATATGGTCGGTATGGAGGAGTACATGCTCAAGAGTCCGAATAAGCTTTCGGGCGGGCAGAAGCAGAGAGTCGCTATCGCCGGAGTACTTGCCATGAAGCCGAAGTGCATAGTTCTGGATGAGCCTACGGCTATGCTGGATCCGATAGGCAGGCGGGATATCATAGAGACTGTTTCCAGATTGAATCGTGAGGAGGGTATCACGATCATAATGATTACTCACTACATGGAGGAGGCGGCAGCAGCCAAGCGTGTAGTGGTGATAGATAAAAATAAAATCAGAATGGACGGAACTCCGAGAGAGGTATTTTCCGATTACAGAAGGATAAGGCAGTTCGGACTGGATGTGCCTCAGGTCACGGAGCTGGCCGGGATGCTGAAGACTGCGGGGATACCGCTGAGTGACGGAATATTAACGGTTGAGGAATTGATAGGTGAGCTTAAAAACCGAAAATCTTGAATATAGATATAATGCCGGAACCGCCCTTGAATCATTTGCGATAAAGGGTGTGAATATCGAGATAGGAACCGGAGAATTCGTAGGTCTGATCGGAAGAACAGGCTCGGGTAAGTCTACCCTGGTTCAGCATTTCAACGGGCTTTTAAGGCCCACCGGAGGAAGACTCCTATATGATGGCAGGGATATCTGTGAGAAGGGCTTCAGCATGAAGACTCTGCGTCAGCATGTGGGACTGGTTTTTCAGTATCCGGAGTATCAGCTGTTCGAGGAGACTATCATAAAGGATGTTGCATTCGGACCGATGAATAAGGGACTCAGTCACGATGAGGCTTTCGCGCAGGCACACAGGGCACTGCAGCTTGTCGGGATACCGCAGGAGATGTATAACAAGTCTCCGTTTGAGATATCCGGAGGACAGAAGAGAAGAGTTGCTATCGCCGGTGTGCTGGCTATACAGCCGGAATACCTGATACTGGATGAGCCGACAGCCGGTCTTGATCCGGAGGGACGTGAGGCACTTCTGTCGCTGCTGAGTGCACTGCATCAGAAGACAGGGATAACGGTAATACTTGTTTCCCACAGCATGGAGGATGTCGCGAGATATGCGAAGAGGCTGATAGTTATGGATGCGGGGACTGTGGCATACGATGGATCGCCCAGAGAAGTATTCAGGCATGTGGAGGAACTGGAGAGTATGGGACTGTCCGCGCCGCAGGCGGTGCATATCGCACATGCACTCAGGGCGGAGGGGTTCAATGTTCCTGAGGACGCAATCACGGTTGGGGAACTTTCAAAATCGCTTATAGGTTTGTTGAAATAAATGTTAAGAGATATTACGATTGGACAGTATTATCCTGCGGATTCTGTGCTTCACAGGCTGGATCCGAGGACGAAGCTTTTCGGGACGATGATTTATATCGTCTCTCTGTTCATTTGTAATTCATGGATAGCTTACGGCATGGCAGTGGCTGCGCTGATGATCGTCATAGCACTTTCGCGGGTACCGGTGGGCTTTATGTTCCGTGGACTCAGGGCGATAATCATACTTCTTCTGATAAGTGTGTTTTTTAATCTGTTTTTCACAAGCGGTGAGGTCATCCTTCGAATATGGTTTATAAGCATCACGCGCGAGGGCGTGAGGACAGCGATATGGATGGCGATAAGACTTATCTGTCTGGTGGTCGGCGCATCGATCATGACTCTGACGACTACACCGAACAGTCTGACCGACGGACTTGAGAAGTCGCTGGGTTTTCTGAAGGCGATCAAGGTTCCGGTGCATGAGATTGCGATGATGATGAGTATCGCACTCAGATTCATCCCGATACTTGTAGAGGAGACCGATAAGATAATGAAAGCGCAGATGGCGCGGGGCGCGGATTTTGAAGAGGGCAGCCTGATTAAAAAAGCCAGGGCGATGATCCCACTTCTGGTACCGCTTTTTATCTCGGCGTTCAGGCGCGCGACGGAGCTGGCTACAGCTATGGAAGCAAGATGTTATCACGGCGGAGAGGGACGTACTAAGATGAAGCCGCTCAGCTACAGTGCGAGAGATCGCATAGCCTATGTGGCTGTCATACTATTCCTTGTACTGATAATACTGATTAAGATTAAAATCAAATGAGACGTATAAGACTGATAATCGCATATGACGGGACAAATTACTGCGGGTGGCAGAAGCAGCCGAACGGGATCACGATCGAGGAGGTGCTGAACAAGGCGCTTATTGATCTGTGTCAGGAACCGATTGAGGTCATCGGGGCAAGCCGTACCGATGCCGGTGTTCATGCTTATGGCAATGTAGCCGTGTTTGATACTGAACGGACGAAAATGGCAGCGGACAAGTTCGCATTTGCCCTGAATCAGAGACTTCCGGATGACATCAGGGTGCAGTACTCGGATGAAGTTCCAGCAGACTGGCATCCGAGAAAAAGAGACTGCGTGAAGACTTATGAATACAGGATACTGAACAGAAGAATCGACATTCCGACGGAGAGACTGTATTCACATTTCTGTTATTCCGATCTTGATGTTGAGAAAATGAGGGAGGCAACCGGTTATATAATCGGTACTCATGACTTTACAAGCTTTTGTTCTATCAAGTCACAGGCGACCAGCCCGGTGCGCACGGTGCATACACTTGAGGTGTGGCAGGACGGTGATGTGATCACGATACATATCACAGGAGGAGGATTCCTCTACAATATGGTTCGCATCATCGCCGGGACGCTCATCAAGGTGGGAATGGGAGTGTACCCGCCGGAGCATGTGGCAGAGATTATCGAGGGCAGAGACCGGCAGCTGGCGGGACAGACTATGCCGGCAAAGGGGCTGACACTGGTAGGAATAGAATATTATGAGGAGTGAAGCCTGCTGACGCCTATATGTGGTGGTTGACAGTGTCTTGTACTTAATATATAATAGTAAATCGCGCGAATGTCGTCGGGTGCCCGGACATCACCTGCTGACAGGACGCTGTTTAATAATATTTTACATCTGAATATTTGGAGGAAGATCATGAAGACATTTATGGCTAGCCCAGAAAAGGTCGAGAGAACATGGTATGTTGTCGACGCTGATGGTTGCACACTGGGCCGTCTTTGCACAGAGATAGCAGCTGTTCTCCGTGGAAAGAATAAACCGATATATACTCCTCATGCTGACTGCGGCGATTATGTGATCGTTGTTAATGCAGAGAAGATCAAAGTTACTGGTAAGAAGCTTGATGAGAAGATTTATTATCATCATTCAGAATATGTAGGCGGCATGAAGGAAGCTACTCTTAGAGAACTTCTTGCCAAGAAGCCTGAAATGGTTATCGAGCATGCTGTTAAAGGTATGCTTCCTGGAGGCCCTCTTGGAAATGCAATGTTCAAGAAGCTTTTCGTATATGCAGGACCGGATCATAAGCACCAGGCTCAGAAGCCGCAGGTTCTTGAGATCAAGGCTTGATGGGAGGAGATATCATGGCAAGTACAAAATTTTACGGAACAGGTAGAAGAAAGAAATCCATCGCCAGAGTATATGTGATGCCTGGCACAGGAAAGATCACTATCAATAAGAGAGATTTCGATGAGTTCTTCGGATATGAGACACTCAAGGTTATCGTTCGTCAGCCACTTGAACTCCTCGGACTTGGCGGCAAGTTCGATCTTCAGGTCAATGTAAAGGGCGGCGGTTACACAGGACAGGCAGGAGCTATCCGTCATGGTCTTGCACGTGCGCTTTGCAGAGTTGATGAAGAGTACAGACCGGCACTTAAGGCAGCAGGATATCTTACAAGAGATCCTCGTATGAAAGAGCGTAAGAAACCGGGTCTCAAAGCAGC
>JAZLHO010000037.1:0-80660 GCA_045616865.1 Lachnospiraceae bacterium
GTACATCCGCTTGCGATCATGTTCTCGATCTGAGAAACCTGAGTCTGAACGTCGTTTGATGCGTACTGAAGATCAACTTCATAGCCGAGCTCTTCGAGCTGAGCCTTCATGTTGTCACCATCCTGGATCCATCTCTGAAGATCCTTTGTAGGCATTGAAACGCCAACCTTTGTAACTGCTGCTACCTCAGCAACTTCCTCTGCTGAAGCTTCCTTAGCTGCCTCTGTTGCTGCAGGTGCTGCCTCTGCTGCAGGTGCTGCTTCTTCAGCTGCTGCAGGTGCTGCAGGTGCTGCTGAGCCGCCGCATGCTGCAAGTGAAAGAACCATAACAGCTGCCATAGCGATTGCTAAAAACTTTTTCATACTTTTCCTCCTATAAATTTCCGCGGTTAAACCGCTAATTTCGACTTTTTAATTTTAACACTTCGATGTTAGGATGTACACACTTTTCAGCAAATTAACTAAAACAATTTTAGTAGAAAAACATCGCATCATTTCAGGTAATACTTTCTGATACCGTCTTCTGCCTGAAACCCTATAATTCCCTCATGTTCAAGATAGTCCAGATGTGAATTGCACTCTCCGATGGCAAACCATTTCTGAGTATTCGGAAAATGTTCCCAGTCGTCATAACGTATCTTCCACTTCATCCGTGAAGCGATTTCATACGGAGTGATATCGGATTCTTCTCTAATAATATGTGTTATCTCTTCCAGTCTTTTAATATGATGCGTTTTTAACTCATCAATCCTGCTGTAATAATCACCGTCTATTCTGCGATGAGAAGGAAAAGCATATCTGACCTTAATGTTTTTAAGCATTTCCAGAGAACTAAGATAATCCCCGAGAGAGTTCTGAGTGTTGGGAAACACGGTAATATTGGGAGTAATACCATACAGTACATTATCACCTATAAAAGCTATACCCTCATCTTCGATATAATAAACCATATGTCCCGGGGTATGACCGGGTGTAAGGATAGCCCGCAGCTTATATTCGCCTGTATCTATTTCATCCTGATCGTTAAGGTCTGTAAACCGTGGATCAAAAAAATCCCCTGCCAGAGCCTCCAGAGAATCGGAAGATAATTTCTCGTTTTCTTTGAGTCCGCTTTCATACATTCTTTTCAAAGTCAGTCTGTGAAGAACACCTTTTTCATATTCTTTTCCATAAAGGTGATCCGTTTTACTCATGAAAATGCTGCCTTCCCGTCCGCATATTTTGTCGAACAGACCTGTATGATCTGTATGCATATGAGTCAGGATAACATTAAGTCTGTCTTTATTGCAGCCAAGCTCATCAAGTCCCGACTGCAGACAGTTGAGACATTCATCCGCACGATAGCCGGTATCAATCAGATAATCACCCTTGCTTCCTTTTATCAGATATGCATTCAATGTCTTCAACGGAGAATTGGGAAGCCCGACTTCTATCCTGTATATTTTTTTATAGATTTCTTCTGTCATTTGAGAAATTTCACTCCGTAATACGCAGCTCCTATCGCTCCGGCATATTGAGCATCCTCCGAATGAAGTATGCTTGTTCCCAGATTTCTTTCCAGGAAGTGAACTACGCCCTCATTCTTAGCTACACCGCCGCTGATTGCAATATCCGGTTTTATGTTTATTCTTTTGGCAAGCGCTGCGGTTTTATTGGCAACCGATTCGCAGATACCTGCTATAACTTCATCCCTGTCGACGCCATTGGCAAGCTGAGATATAACTTCAGATTCGGCAAATACAGTACATGTACTGGATATAGAAGCAGGTTTATCTGCAAGCATAGCGTGTTTTCCAAGGTCATTAACATCCAGTTGCAGTATTCCGGCCATAACATCAAGAAATCTCCCGGTTCCGGCTGCACACTTATCGTTCATTATAAAACTCAACATGTGTCCGTTTTCATCTATAGAAAGGACTTTTACATCCTGACCCCCGATATCTATCACGGTCCGTACCGACGGAAGCAGATAGTGTGTCCCGAGTCCGTGACATGTCAGCTCGGAAACCTGATCATCAGCCTTTTCATATTTGAGTCTTCCGTAACCGGTTGCCGTTGTTCTTGAAATACTGTTTTCGTCAATCAGACATTTTGTAAATAATCTGTCTGTAACTATAGCAGGACCGTCTGTTCCTATACCGGCTACAACAAGCTCCTTCCCGATGATGTTATAGTTTTCATCCATAAGTACAGCTTTTGATGTGGTAGAACCTATGTCTATTCCGAGTGAAAACATGTTTTCCTCCTTAGAAATCAAAAAGGTGCGGAAAGCTCCGCACCTATTATAACATAAAACTCTTTAATTATCTTAATGCTTCCGGCAGTTCCTTTGTATCCCACTTTGTAACTATCATATGAATGATATACGGGATAAGGATTACAGGAATAGCAAGGTATGCTATGAAGCTGTATCCCTTCTGAATAAGCGGAAGGAGACCGAACTGAGCAATACCGAAATCAACAAGTGCAACTACAAGTGCAACGATGATAGTCTTTCCTGAAGGCTTTCCTGTTTCAGCTTCTTTCTGCTTCTCTTCCGGCTTCATGATAAGAACCGATACACGTTTTGTCATAGCGGCTACCATGTTAACAGCTGTAGAAACAGCACCGAGAATAATAAGTACAGAAATGAGCGGCTTCATAAATCCGGCGCCTACACCGTTCTCTACCATGAACAGAGTCGGAACCTTGGCATCAGCATATCCCGGAAGATTGAATACACCTACAAGACCGAGACATACAAGTGTCATAAACAGGGCATTAGCGATACATCCGATGATCATCGACGGATCAGCATCCTTAGGTGATTCAAGTGACTTGGCATGCTGAACAAATACAGCAACATTAGCCAGCTGGAATGTTCCGTAGATGAACGCACTCCAGAGAGCTGCTCCGAACGGTGCCGGTGATGCAGCCATCTGACCAAGGTTTTCGCCGATAGCTCCGGCATTGGCAATAATGTTCGGAACAAGAACTACAAGGAGTCCAACGATGATACAAATTGAAAGAACCGAAGAAACCTTACGAACGATATCGGTTCCGAAAATAGCAACAACAAAGATGAAGATACCGATTATTGCTGTACAAGCAAAGTAAGGAAGTCCTGTTAAGTTCTCAAGTGTTGATCCGCCTGTTGCAAATGCTACAGCAGGAGCAACGCACATTACCGTGATGTAAAGTATCTCAAAAAGAACTGAGAAGAGCTTGTTGTATTTTCCATAGAAACTCTTGTTGTATGAACCATAATCATAAAGCTCTCTCTTACGTGCATAACGGAAGCAATATGTAAAGAACACTGCGTTATAAATCATAGCAAGAAGCGGCATGATCAAACACCAAATGCCAAACTTTACATAATAGCTGTACATTTGAGCACCTGATGCAAATCCACCACCGAAATGAGTGGTAAACCAGATGCCTGCAAGACCCAATATAAGGGCTGTGCTGGTTTTTTTCTTATCCATAATATCTCCCTTCGTTAAATAAAAAATTAACTATTGAAATTATACCACTGTAATGCATTGATAACAATACAGAACATTATGCTTTAATAAACTGAAATGCTACTTTTTCATCCATAGCAGCCTTGATTTCATCATCTGAATATCCCAGTTCTTTCATAATCTCAGGGGTATGCTCACCAATGTCAGGCGCTCTCCTGTTATCCCATACACGGCTCTCTCCGAATGACTCGAAACGATACGGATGGTTAACCAGGAACTTCTCATTTCCGTTTCTGAATGTATGCTTTACGAATATGCTGTTTGCCCATGCCTGCTCATCCTCGATGATTTCTTCAAGCGCATAGCATCTTGCAAAAGGAACGTCAGCTTTTGTAAGTTCTTCTTCCCACTCTGCAGCTGTTTTTGTCTTAAATGACTCAGTAACGATATCATATACCTCTCTGTTCAGACCGTTGGCAAGCATATTCTCCTGCGGGAAATACTTTGGATCCTCAGCCATCTCCGGATGTCCCAATGCTGTGATAAATCTCTGGAAATAGAGATTATACTGCGGGAAGCACATCTGGATGAACTTATCGTCTTTTGTACGGAATGAAGAGTTGCATGGATTATAGTTGTCATAAGCATTGATCGGGAAATGCATACCGATTTCCGGATACTGAGCTGCACAGACATTCATACTCATATTGAATACGGCTGTTTCGTAAAGAGATGTTTCAACTTTATCTCCTACGCCTGTCTTCTGAGCCTTCCAAAGTGCTGCCATACATGCTGCAGCAAGGTTAAGTCCTACATTATGATCGCCAAGACCGGGAACCATATTGAAAGCAAGACCGTCCTTCTGACGCATTGTATTAACATAACCGCCTCTTGAGAAGAAAGCTGTAAGATCAAATCCCGGAACAGAAGCGATAGGACCTCTCTCACCGTAACCTGTTACTATTCCGTATACAAGTTTCGGGAACTTGTCTTTGATATCCTCATATGCCAGTCCGAGTTTCTTCAGAGCCTGCGGTCTGTTGTTTGTGATGAAAATGTCGGCTGAACCAAGCAGTTTCATCATGATTTCCATACCTTTTCCACTCTTAAGATTGATTGATAAACCTCTCTTGTTACCATTTTCAAGCTCCCATGTTGTGTTCTCAAGCGGGTCCGAGCTGATATTCTCACCAACAGCTCCGTAACGCTCGGGATCACCTTTTTCAGCTTCAACCTTGATAACATCAGCTCCAAGATTCGCGAAGAAACGTCCGGTTGTTGCAACTGAAATAAAACTCGAAAGTTCTACAACCTTAAGTCCTTCAAGTGGCAGTTTAAAGTCACTCATAGTAATCCTCCTAATTAAATTTAATATAATAGTTAAAGGCCTACGCCATTTAATCTTTCCAAAACGATTTCTTTAAGTTTATTACTGTTTATTTTTCCGTTATCCGTCATAGGGAATTCTTTAAAAAAAATCACATAAGCCGGTACCTTAAAAAACTCGAGATGCATTTTCACATAATCTTTTATCTGCACAGCCGTAAGTTTATCATCCTTTCTGATGACACATGCACAGATTTCCTCACCACGGTGTTCATCCGGTACTCCGATAACCTTACACATACTTACACCCGGAATTTCTTCTATAATACCTGCGACCTGATTTGCAGAGATATTTTCACCGCCTCTTATAATAATATCCTTGCTCCTTCCGGTAACATACAAAAGACCCTTTTCGTCAAATGTTCCCAAATCACCGGTATGTAACCAGCCATCGCTGTCAATCAGCTTTTCAGTTTCATTTGTCTGTTTAAGATAACCATCTGACACAAGGTATCCTTTAACACAGATTTCACCTTTAATCAGCTTTATCTGAATATTGTAAGATGGTACACCTACGGATAAACATCTTTCTTCCGCAGTCTCTGACCTGTCCCACATAGTAAAACCTCCGGTTGTTTCCGTCTGGCCCAGTGTTGAGATCAGCATGATTCCAAGCATTCGCTCTATATCGGAGTGAAGTTTTGCGCTGATTGCCGCTCCGCCTGTAAAACCGATTCTAAGTGATGATACGTCATACGATGAAAAATCATTTCTGCTTATAAGTGCATGATATAGTGTCGGAACTCCGCACAATACCGTACAATGCTCTCTGTGTATAACATCAAGGATACTCATTGTATGCTTATCGCGTGAGATGCATATAGCAGCTCCGGAAACAAAAGGTGTAAGAACATTTATGATAATACAGAGAATATGGTCTATCGGCAGAGCAGACGCAAACCTATCTTCCGGTGTGATCTCAAGAAACTTCCTGTGTGCATATGCATTGTTAAGAAGTCTGTACTGATCAAGAAAAACCGCCTTGGGTCTGCTTGTGGAACCTGATGTAAACAGAACAGCTCCGGAACTGTGTGCATCCGTCTCTTTACATATCCTGTCGTATTCATCACCGTCAGCTTTTTCTTCAGGAAGCATCTCATATCCGTTATCAACAACAGAGAAAACTCTGTATGTCTTATCCAAGGATGGCCTGATTTCTGTGCATGTTGTGATTATATACTCAGTATCGGAAACAGAAAGCGCATGATTCATGTTCTCTTCCACAAGATTAGGAGAAAGCATGGTAACAACTGCTCCGAGTTTCATCAGTGAGTAAAATACCGCTACAGCGTCCGCAGAAGTTTTTGAAACAAGAGCAACTCTGGTTCCCCGTCTTATTCCCTGATGCAGAAACCTGCGTCCGTATTCATCGGAAATCCTGTCAAGTTCGCCATATGTGTATCTCTTTGATACGTCAACTACTGCTTCATCATAACCATGATAAGCAGCCTGTTCTTTCATGATCTCATATACGGATTTTTCAATCAGATTAATAGACACGGATTCACCCTATACTCTGATTATTTGTTTTTTGCATCGAGTGCTTCAATAAATGCAGGAATAACTTCATACAAATCGCCGACAATACCGTAATCTGCAATTTCAAAAATAGGTGCTGCTTCATTCCTATTGATAGCAATGATATATCCAGATTCCTTCATTCCTGCTACATGCTGGATCGCACCGGAAATACCGCATGCGATATATATATCCGGTTTAACAGTAGTACCAGTCTGTCCGACCTGATGGCTGTGAGGTATCCATCCTGCATCGACACACGCACGTGATGAACCTACTACACCGCCAAGTCTGTCCGCAAGCTTCTGAATCAGTTCAAATCCTTCCGGTTTTCCGAGTCCCATTCCACCTGATACGATGATTTTGGCATCTGTAAGACTCACCTGGTTTTCCACGCTCTTGATGATATCAAGTACCTTAACTCTGAGATCTTCGGGTTTAAGTTCCGGTTTCAGTTCAATAACAGTTCCTTTATGATCTTTATCGTAGGAAGCCTTCGCCATAACACCCGGACGGACAGTACTCATCTGAGGTCTGTTATTCGGACATACGATGGTTGCCATCAGATTGCCTCCGAAAGCAGGTCTTGTCTGCTGTATCTTTTTATCCTCCGGGTCGATTCCCAGCTTCGTACAGTCGGCAGTGAGACCTGTCTCACACTGAACCGAAAGGCATGGACCAAGATCACGTCCGATGTGAGTTGCACCGAGAAGAACTATTTCCGGCTTGTACTCATTGATTGCATCATATATTACTTTCGTATATGCATCTGTAGTATAACTCTTAAGCTCCGGAGCATCTGCGTAATAAACCTTGTCTGCACCGTAGCCGATGAGTTCGTCAGTAAGATCCTTAACATTTTCTCCGAGAAGAACCGCACAAAGATCTGTACCTATCTCATCGGAAAGCTTTCTCCCTTCACCGAGAAGCTCTATAACCACATTCATGAGTTTTCCTTCTCTCTGTTCAGCGAAAACCCATACGCCGTGATAGTCGTGAATATTTACAACTTTTTTCTCTGAAGCACCGGAAAGTGCCTTTTTCTCGATTGCCTTGAACGGGCACGCATCAACACATTTTCCACACTCTGTACATCCGGCTCCTATTACAGCCTTTCTGTCTGCATTAAGAGATACGGCATCAAACGGGCAGTTTTTAACACACAGTCCACAGCCCTTGCACTCATTTGTTTTAACAATAATAGCCATGATCTTTCCTCCCGTTAAATCAGATGTTTTTCATTAAGTCTGTCTACAAGTGCTTCGGTCATATCCTTTACGGAACCTGTTGCCATCTCACCTTTACCCTTAGGCGCCGGTGTGAATGATCTGAGTACCTGTGTCGGAGAAGCATTGAGTCCGCAGTTTTCAGGTGAAAGTCCCAGGTCATCATGATTCCATACCGGAATATCAGCCTTATATGCATTCATAATTCCGTGAACTGTCATATATCTTGGAGTATTAAGCTCCTTAACAGCAGTAAGCAGACATGGCATCTGAACTTCGAGAACTTCATATCCGTCCTCAAGCTGACGTTCAACTATAACCTTGCCGTCCTTGAACTCGACTATTTTCTGAACATAAGTAACAACCGGGAGTCCCAGTCTTCTTGCAATCTGCGGTCCTACCTGTGCGGTATCTCCGTCGATAGCCTGACGTCCGGCAAAAATGATATCATAATCGGAGATTTTTCTGATTGCAGCAGCGATCTGTGAAGATGTTGCGATAGTATCGGCACCTCCGAATGCTCTGTCGGAAAGCAGTATTCCGTTATCTGCTCCCATTGCAAGACACTCTCTTATCATCTCAGTTGCCTGAGGCGGTCCCATGGAAACTATAGTAACAGTTGTATCAGGATCAGCGTCTTTGATCTGAAGTGCAGCCTCCAGGGCATTGGCATCATCAGGATTAAGAATTGACGGAACTCCGTCTCTGATCAATGTTCCCTTAACCGGATCAATCTTAACTTCAGTTGTATCGGGAACCTGTTTAGCACAAACGATAATCTTCATTTTTCTTCCCTCCTTACTTTAAGATTGCCCTTGAGATAACCATCTGCTGAACCTGTGAAGTTCCTTCGTAGATAGTCATAACTCTTGCATCACGATAGAATCTTTCAACCTTGTAATCCTTCATGAATCCGTATCCGCCGTGAATCTGAACTGCTTTTCCGCAGATCTCATTTGCTTTCTCAGCACAGTAATACTTAGCCATAGAAGCAAACTTTGCAACTTCCTTGGAGCCCATATCTTTCATCCATGCCGCCTGATACAGAAGTCCTCTCATCGCTTCAACCTCAGTTGCCATATCTGCAAGCATAAAAGCTATCGCCTGATGTTTGCAAAGCGGCTTTCCGAACTGTTTACGCTCCTTTGAATACCTGACAGCTTCTTCAAGTGCCGCCTCAGCAACACCGACTGCCTGAGCCGCACAGGCCATACGGCCTACATCAAGTGTAGCAAGTGCATTGGAAAGGCCTGTTCCTTCCTCTCCCAGAAGGTTGTCTTTGCTTACTCTAACATTGTTGAGGATCACGTCAGATGTAGGACACCCGATGACACCCATCTTCTTTTCTGGTGCGCCTGTAGATACACCCTCAAGTTTCATATCAACGATGAAAGCTGAGATTTCTCTCTTCTTAGGATCAGGATTGGTACGGGCAAATACGATTGCATAATCAGCTATAGGTGCCATAGTTATAAAGCACTTACGCCCGTTCAGGATATAGTCATCTCCGTCCCTGACAGCTGTCGTTGTCATGCCTGACGGATCAGATCCTGCTTCCGGTTCGGTAAGAGCGAAACATATCTTTATATCACCGTTCATAACCGGTCTCAGGTATTTCTCTTTCTGTTCATCAGTTCCTTCATTAAGGATAGGCCCTCCTGCAAGTGAGTTAGGAGTTGTTGCCCAGATATTAGTAACAACAGATACCCTTGCAAGTTCTTCTGCCATAATGACATAAGAACGATAATCAGCGCCCTGACCTCCAAGTTCCTGCGGTACTCTCATTCCGTAAAAACCACATTTAGCCATCTTGTCAAAAATCTCTTTGGGGAATTCATGAGTTTCTTCGATCTCATCAATCACCTCTTTGGTCAGCTCCGTCTCGGCAAACTGTCTGACAAGCTTTCTGACCATCTCGTGTTTTGGTTCCAGATAAGCATTCATTACAAGTATTTCCTCCTAAATATATAAATATAACTTATAACATTTCCTTCAATGTCTGCAATGCTGTTTTCGCCTGATCGTAATTGGTCATCTGTCTGTCTACTTCCAGCATTACGATCGGAATTCCGGCCTTTTCGGCTTCTCTCTTTAAGAATACATAGTCAAACTCTTCCGGATCACAGAACTTGGTCTGAATATATACAAATGCCTTTGCACCGTACTGTTTTGCTTCGTTAATAACAAGTGAAATCCTTGTCTTGTCATAATCATATATCAGACTGCAATGCTTCATGTTGCAGAACTTATTTGCAAGGATATCAAGAGGATTATCTCCCTCGTATTCTACATAATACTGTCTGGATTCGTGTGCCACATCATCCCAGACTATATTAAATCCCATCTCATCCATTGCCTTAAGAAGATCCGGCTGATCGGCAAGGATTCCTGTGGTCATAATATTGATGCATTTATCTTCAGACGGAACCATAGTTTCCATAAGTTCCTTAACCATAGCAGTATGCTCCTCTTTAAGCATAAACCATGCGGATTTGAATACAGCCTGTCTGTCTGATGCTTTCATTCCGCATTCTCCTGCCTTTTTGGAAAATGCTTTCATAATCTCAGCATGTTCTTTATAAACAGCGATACTGTCCGCAAGTGCTGCATCGGAATAATCAGCTCCGGTGATTTCTTTTATCTGTTCGATCTGGCGCTTATGCGTTGCTACTATGTAATCATGACCGGCCAGTGATCTGTTATGCGGCCAATCTGCAAAAATAACGGGAATCGTCGGAACAGCCCATTTCCAGTTTTCCGCAGCAACCTGCATGGAATCACACAGTGACGGCATCATCACAAAACTCAGCCCGTTATAAGTTCCCTTTATGCCGAGTTCTATGATCGACTGCATAATTGAGCATATAAAAGTCGGAAAATATCTCTTTGATTCACTAAGCTCAACATCCGCACCCCATAGGCCCATAGGCACTATACCCATAGAATGTACAATTTCTTCCGGAGTATATACAGGAGTAACACCGGCAACCTTCTTCCCGCTTTCAAGATATCCTCTAAGCTGCTTTCCGGGGTTCGAAGCTATATCATGAAATCTTTCTAAAAGGATATTGTAATCTGACATCACTTTGCCTCCTTTCTTGCCTGCATGGTTTCCATAAGTCCCTGAACTCTTGTCTCATACTGAGCTTCGGAGAAGTTTCTTGGATCTGCCTGGTCTCCGTCAAAAGCAACTACTGGAATATTACATGCCTCTCCGATCTGCCTGCTCATCTCGGGCATGAAACCGGACCAGTTCTTACAGGATCTGTTTGTGTGAACAAGGAGACCTTCAACTTTATTGTCCTTGCAAAGTTTGATCCTTCTGTCTCTGGACTGCTCAAGATTCATAGCACCCGGAATATAGAAATATGATTTGATCATATCGTCGAAATTGTCATAAATGTGTATAGTTGCTACCGCATATATAGTTGCGGCAACATTAATATTTTTGGCAATAAGACTTTTTGCGGTAAACTTCAGATGTGGCCAGCACGCAATACCTTCATACATGATCCGGTAGTCTTCCCTTTCACCTCTGAAAGTGGATTTATGTTCTTTTACAAACTGTTCACACTCATCCGCAAGCTGATTGAATGCAGGCGCGGAATCAGGTGCCCCGAGTGCGGTAATAAGAACACCCATATGATTGAAAAGATCAAATCCCGCAATCGGAGAAGGAACATATTGCAGACAGTCAGCAACTCTCAGCATTGCTTTCGAGGTTGCATTAGTGTACTGACAGATCTCTTCAAATTTCTTTTCATCCCATTTCTTACCGGTTATCTCCTCCAGCTGTTTGATCGCATCACGGAACTGCTGTCCTACATAAGCTATCTGTTCAGGTGTAGGATCGTAATAATGATTAAACGGTATATCGATCATGATGATAGGAATGTTCAATTCCCTTGCAACATTCTCATACCATTTAACCATGCACTTGCATATGTTGTTGCAGCAAAGCAGAAAATCCGGGAGAGGCATATCACACTCCGGTGCATCCGGATTAAGCGCATATGCATTACTGATTCTGGCATACGCACATATATCATTGGAGTATCCTAAAGATTCAGCCTCGTCACATACTCTTTCGCCTGCTCCTCGTACAGCGATCGCAACGGCCTGATTCTCTGGATATACAACGGGTACGCCCAGGGTTCTGTGAAGTTCCTGAGGAAAGTTGCTGGAACACCAGCCGATCTTCTCTCCTCTCTTCTTCGCCTCCCATGCTTCCGTGTAGTTCCTGTTCGTGATCTGTCCCAGCTTATACGCAGCCGAGTTGGGATCAATTACTCTTTTTTTCTTTACAACCTGTTCCTCAGCCATAAAACCCTCCTCTAAAAAAGTTTTAGAAAATAATATAATCGGACGTTGTAATATAACGTCCAAAAAAAGAGATCTAATTATCTGTACCCGTATTATTCACAGGTCTTTTTATTACAAAACAGAATCCCAGAGAAAAACTTGAAATAATAATAACCAGTATCATAGCTCCGATATAGGAACCTGATGCCGTAACCATAGAACCGACTATAGTAGCTATGAACGAAGTAGGAATCAGGATCGTAGATACAATACTGAAAACACCGGGGAAGAGTTCAGACCCGTAAAAGTCGGCACATACAGCAGATGATACTGTCGGAGAAAAACCGTATGACAGTCCTGCAGCGCACAGTCCGATACATCCAAGTACAATCGACTGATTGAAAAGTGCAAGAAGAATAACAGCAGAAGCAATTACACATGCAGATGAAGCTATGATCATCGTAGTCTTTCTTCCGCATTTATCAAAAAGTGTTCCTGACAGCAATCTTCCGAGTGCATTGCAGACTGAAAGTACACCTACGAGTGATGTTGCCAGAACAGCACTCATTCCTACGCTCAGTCCAAGATCTTTTGCAGCACTGATAACAACATTTCCTGTCGTTGTGATAGCTATCATATAAATATAAAAGTACCAGAATCCAGGTGTTTTGATCACCTTTATTAGATCGGCTGCATTGGTCTTTATCGTGGCCTGTGCATTTGAATTACTATTATCGGGAAGTGCTGCGATAAGACCGGCTATAAGAAGCATTACTCCGATCGAAGCTCCGAGAATAATATATGTTTTTCTCCAGCCAATTTCCGGTATGGCAATCATGGCTGATGCTATATTTCCGATTATAAGTGTACTTGATCCGAATCCCATCATCAGAACTCCGGAACTGAATCCCTTTCTGTCCTGGAACCATGCATTGGTAGAAGACACAAGTGCATTATATGCAAGTCCGATTCCGAATCCGCACAAAACTCCGTATGTCAGGTAAAGCAGAACGAGAGAGCCTGTGTTTCCGGATGTAAGTATAAACCCCAGAGCCGTAAGTATCGAACCGACAATAATAATCAATTTCGGGCCGGTACGTTTAATAATAAATCCTGAAATCAAACCGCCGATTGCGAAGAAGCACATAGTCAATGTGAAATTCAAAGCAAGCTGAGACGGACTCCAGCCGAACTCTTCCGCAAACGGTGACTTGATAATCGACCATGAATATATGATTCCGGCAAACAGCATGGCTATTACCGCAATTATTAATCTGATATATCTGTTGATTTCTTTTGTTTTCATCATTGCCCCCTGATTTTACATGCTTTTTGATGAGTGTAATCTGACCAGTGCTCTGTTCAGCTTTGCTATTGCAATTTTATACTCTTTTTCAGAAACGTTTGCCTCGGCAAGCTTCTCTTCAGCTCTTTTTTTAGCTAAACTGGCTCTTTCGATATTTATCTCATCGCTCCACTCCCATGTAGTAACGATAAGACTGCATTCTCCGTTCATCATACTCAGCATACCGCCGATACATGCAGCTGTTTTCTCGGAACCGTCTTCCAGCACTATCTTCGCAGTTCCCATACCAATTGCGGTCACCAGATTGGTATGCCCGGCAAGTATGGCTCTGTCTCCGTCAATGCATCGACAGGAAACACTTAAAACATTTCCTTCATACTCAAAACCATCGACCGAAGCAACCTGCAGATGGAATGTATTTGCCATACATGAACCTCCTACTTATTTGCCTTTTCGTAAACCTCGTCGATCGTACCGACAAAGAGGAATGCACTTTCCGGTATATCATCACATTTTCCGTCAAGTATCTCACGGAATCCTCTGATAGTCTCTTTGAGAGGAACGTATTTCCCGGGAATTCCTGTAAACTGTTCCGCAACCGAAAAGCTCTGTGACAGGAATCTCTGGATTTTTCTTGCACGCGATACAGCCAGCTTATCTTCTTCGGAAAGTTCATCCATACCCATGATTGCGATGATATCCTGAAGCTCCTTGTATCTCTGGAGTGTCTGCTGTACACCCATAGCTACCTCATAATGCTCCTGACCTACGATCTCGGGTGTCAGAATACGGCTTGTTGAATCAAGCGGATCAACAGCAGGATAGATACCCTGTGATGCGATCTCACGTGCAAGTACAGTCGTTGCATCAAGATGTGAGAATGTAGTAGCCGGAGCCGGGTCGGTAAGATCATCCGCAGGAACGTAAACAGCCTGAACAGATGTTATTGAACCCTTCTTGGTCGATGTAATCCTCTCCTGAAGTGCACCCATCTCGGTCGCAAGTGTCGGCTGATAACCAACTGCTGACGGCATACGTCCTAGAAGTGCGGACACCTCGGATCCTGCCTGTGTAAATCTGAAAATATTATCAATAAACAGAAGAACATCCTGATTCTTCTCATCTCTGAAGTACTCAGCCATGGTAAGTCCGGAAAGACCTACTCTCATTCTGGCACCCGGCGGCTCATTCATCTGACCGTATACCAGAGCGGTCTTATCGATAACACCGCTTTCCTTCATCTCTCCGTAGAGATCGTTACCCTCACGGGTACGCTCACCAACGCCTGTAAATACGGATATTCCTCCGTGAGCGGTTGCGACATTGTGGATCAGTTCCATGATAAGAACGGTTTTTCCGACTCCTGCGCCTCCGAACAGACCTATCTTACCACCCTTTGCGTACGGGCAGATAAGGTCAACGACCTTGATTCCTGTTTCAAGTATTTCCGTAGCCGGGGTCTGTTCCTCATATGAAGGAGCCGGTCTGTGTATAGACCATCTCTCCTTAGTCTCGGGTGCCGGTTTGTTGTCGACCGGTTCACCAAGAAGATTGAAAACACGTCCGAGACACTCTTCGCCTACGGGAACCGAAATGGGACTTCCGGTATCCACGGCATCTGCACCTCTGACTATTCCGTCTGTTGAGCTCATGGCTATACATCTGACAACGTCATCACCTATCTGCTGGGCCACTTCCACTGTCATCTTCTTTCCGTTAAGCTCGATCTCTACGGCATTAAGCAGGGCCGGGATCTCTCCTTCATTAAAGCGGATATCCAGAACCGGTCCCATGACCTGTATTACTTTTCCGATATGTTTATTCTCCATCCCTACTCCTTTATGCGTTTGCACCTGCTACGATTTCTGTGATTTCCCGTGTAATTCCGGCCTGTCGGGCACGGTTATAATACAACCCGAGTTTTTCAAGCATTTCTTCTGCATTCTTAGTTGCCGAATCCATGGCTGTACGTCTTGCAGCATACTCACTGGCCAGTGATTCACAGACTCCTGAATACAGAACATATGCTATGTATTCAGGAACTATTGTTTCAAAAACAGTTTCGGCATCAGGCCCGTATTCAATGATATTTCTTACCCCTGTTTTCGGTTCTTTTTTCTTATCAAAATCTTCAAGAGGCAGAAGCGGAATTCTTCTGGTAACCATGGTAAGCATATTCTGAAATTCCGTGTAGAACAGTTTTAAATGCCCGAAACGTCCTGATTTATATGCTTCACACAGATCCGATGCCGCAGAAAAGCATTCTGAAATACTTACGTCGGCAGCCTCCGAAAATCTGTCAGAAACGATCTCAAATCCCTTCTTTTTATAGTATTCGTATGCCTTCTTACCGACAGGTACGACCGAATACTCAGCGCCCTCGGCCTTCTGATCCACATACTTGAAAAGGTTCGAGTTGTAACCGCCTGCCATACCTCTGTCTCCGGCAATTACGATAAAAAGGTTCCTGTTATTGCCTTCTGTTCTGGTATACACAGATGAAAAATCAAGATTGGCTTCTGCTATATCACGCAAAGTATGACGGATAACATTAAAGCCGGGGGTTATCGCCTCCGCTCTGTCCTTTGCCTTCCTCAGCTTGGACGTTGCGACAAGCTCCATGGCCTTTGTTATCTGCCTGGTACTTTCTATACTTTTCATGCGCAGTTTAACTGCCTTCATGTTTGAAGCCATCGCTTCACCTCTCAGTCAAAAATCATTGCTGTTTAGCTTTACTGAATTCCTCTCCGTATCCTGACAGTGCTGCTTTAAGTCTGTTCTCTGTTTCTTCTTCCAGCTTGCCGGTCTCGACGATTGCTGTCATCGCGTCGATACCGTTCTGATTATTGTCAAGAAAATGATACAGTCCCGCCTCATATTCGGAAACGTCATCAACATCAATATCTTTGAGATATCCGTTGGTTGCTGCATATATGATTGCGATCTGCTTCTCAACCGGAACAGGTTTCGCTTTTCCCTGCTTGAGGATCTCTACGATTCTTGCACCCTGATCAAGTCTCTGCTTCGTATCAGCGTCAAGATCCGATCCGAACTGAGAGAAACTCTGCAGCTCCCTGTACTGTGAATATAGAAGTTTAAGAGAACCGGCTACTTTCTTCATTGCCTTGATCTGAGCATTACCGCCTACTCTGGAAACCGAGATACCCGGATTTACCGCAGGCATGATTCCTGAATGGAACAGCTCAGTCTCGAGGAATATCTGACCGTCTGTAATGGAAATTACGTTTGTCGGTATGTATGCGGAGACATCTCCTGCCTGAGTTTCTATGATAGGAAGGGCTGTGAGTGAACCTCCTCCGAGCTCATCGTTAAGCTTTGCAGCTCTTTCCAGAAGTCTCGAATGCAGATAGAATACATCTCCCGGATATGCCTCACGTCCCGGAGGTCTTCTGATCAGAAGTGAAAGTGCTCTGTATGCTACAGCATGCTTACTGAGATCGTCATATATGATAAGGACATGTTTTCCCTTATTCATAAAATACTCACCCATCGTACATCCGGTGTAAGGAGCAATGTACTGCAGCGGAGCTGTTTCGGAAGCAGTTGCAGCAACAACTATACTGTAATCCATAGCACCGCCGAGCTTAAGCTCCTCAACGATGCCCGCAACCGTGGACCTCTTCTGTCCGATTGCTACATAAATACAGATAACGTCTTTACCCTTCTGATTGAGTATCGTATCGATAGCTATAGTAGTCTTACCTGTCTGACGGTCACCGATGATAAGCTCACGCTGGCCTCTGCCGATAGGGATCATAGAGTCAATAGCCTTGATTCCGGTCTGAAGCGGCTCTTTAACCGGCTGACGCTCTATAATACCGGGTGCCGGAGACTCAACAGGTCTGAACTCATCTGAAACGATAGGTCCGTGCCCGTCAATCGGCTGGCCGATAGCATTTACTACTCTTCCGATCATGGCTTCACCGACAGGAACAGAAACAACCTTACCGGTGCGCTTGACTGTCTGACCTTCACTGATACCCTGATCCGAACCGAACAGAACAACAGAGACACTGTTCTCCTCAAGATTCAATGCCATGCCCATCGTCTCGTCTTCAAATTCAAGCAGCTCTCCTGACATACAGTCAGACAGACCGCTTGTCCTTGCTATTCCGTCACCGACCATCAGGACTGTACCGGTCTCAGACCGGTCGATAACATTTTCATAATATTTGATCTGGCTTCGTATAACCTTTGAAATCTCTTCGGGATTTAACTGCATAGTTTTACCGCCTTTTATTAAACAATGATATCCGATACCTGTTTTCGTATCGTTTTGATTCTTCTGGAAACCGTACCGTCGAACTGTTTTCCGTCAAGTTCGACCTTCAGTCCGGCAACCGTATTTATATCAACCTTTTCAATCAGGATGATTTTTCTTCCGCTGATATCTTCAAGTTTTCTTCTGAGTGATTCCTTCTGATCATCAGACAGTTCAACTGCGCTCGTCACATAAGCCTCAGAGATACCGTTTGCCTCATTGTATCTCTTTGTAAACTGCCTTACACAAGACGGCAACTCGTTTATTGTCCCGTTCTCGCATAGTATCTTAATGAAATTCAGCAGATAAGTATGAATCTTACCCGAAAAAGCTTCGTCGATAAGCTTCAGTCTGTCAGTCTTCGCGATAGAAGGCTCCCTGAGTATCCTCAGATAATCAGGATTTGCCTTAATGATTGCATCGACATCATTTATCTCAGACAATAAAGCATCAGCGATGTTCTCTTCTTCGGCAAGTGCATACAGGCTGTCGCCATATATTTCGGCTGTACTTGTCATTTGACATCACCTACATTTTCAATAAATTCATCGATAAGCTTCTTATGATCTTTCTCGTTGACTTCACGTTCAATGACCTTTGAAGCAATATCAACAGCCATCGATCCGATCTCATCCTTGATCTCATTGACTGCAGCCTTACGTTCAAGTTCTATGTCATTTTCCGCTTTATTCCTTATCGCCATCGCTTCCCTGTTGGCATTTGCGATGATCTCATCGGATTTCCTAATTGCCGTCCTGTTTGCAGAGGATATAATCTCATTTGCCTCATCCCTGGCTTTTGCAATATCGGCCTCATATTCTGCTTTCAGCTTTTCAGCCTCTTCATTGGAAATACGGGCTTTGTCGAGCTCCTCTGTAGCAAGCGCATGTCTTTTGGCTATGACTTCCTTGATCGGCTTATAAAGAAATTTTTTAATAAGAAAGATCTGAATAAAAAGGTTGCAGATCTGTGCTATGAAAGTCCATGGCACTAACGTAACTAATTCCTGTGTCTGCATCTGTTTATCCTTTCTGTATTATCAGTTCCAATCGTTCACGTTCCTTTTGGGGAAAACATCCCTCTCTGCCGGTCTTACGATCAGCTGAGGAAATTCATGAACATACCCGGTGCTACGAAAATAAGAAGAAGTCCCGTAACAAAACCGTAGATACCTGTTGTCTCAGCGCAGGCAACACCTAAAAGCATAGTACTTGTTACATCACTCTTGCATTCCGGCTGACGGCCTATTGCCTCAAGAGCCTTTGCTACCGCGTTACCTTCACCGATACCGGGGCCGATACCTGCGATAAGGGCACATCCTGCACCGATCGCGCAGCCACACAGAGCGATACCTTTTGCTAATACCTGAAAATCTGACATATCTGAATCCTCCTTAGATTACTAAACAAACTACGTTACGACTCTGATGCATTATTTATATACTGCAGAGTCAGAATACAGAAAATAAATGCCTGCATGAATCCCGTGAACCAGTCAAAATAGACTGAAAGTATGGCGGGAAGTCCCACGGCGAATATCGGTATCTGAGAAAGAAGATTTCCCAGAAGTCCCGGCAGCAGTCCGAGCAGCTTGTTTGATACAAGTGCCAGTGCCGCATACAGAAGTCCGTTGATAACGATTCCTGAAAGGATATTACCGAAATGTCGGCATGCCATTCCGATCGGTGTCGCCAGTTCGGACAGAATATTGAACGGTGTCATGACAACTATCGGTTCTGTAAAACCTTTAAGATATCCTCCGAATCCGGCTGACTTTATCTTCTCGGCAGTGATCATAACAAATACAACGATCGCCCATGCCGCTTCTGTCGAGAGGTCTGCAGTCGGTGACCTCAGTCCCGTAAGACTTATCAGGTTTGATATGAGGCTGGTCCCGAACAGAGCACCTATGAACGGAGCAAGCTTCATGAACTGCGGTTTACCGCCTGTATTGCCTGAAACGAATTTATCAAGTGTTTCGACAAGCATTTCCGCGACGGCCTGACGCTTTGATATATTTTCGACCTTCAGGTCATGTGTAAGATATATACATAACCCGGTGATAATGATCATTACCAGCCAGCTGACCACCAGCGTTTCGGATATCTGTATATCACCGAGTATCGGTAAACCGGTTGGAATCGTAAAAAATATCCGTGGGCCGACAACAGTTATATCCATATATCAGTCTGCTCCTTTCCGGGCATTGATGACTCCCGACATTCTGATCGCAAAAGTCGGTATCAGCAAAGGTAATACCCCTGCCAGTCCATGGAAGAACGGAACGGCAAGGGCAATTATTGCCCAAATTATCTGAATCAGCATCCTCTGTCTGTAAGATGCCTTAAATATCTTCTTTCCCGTTTCGGTATCATCAGCCTCTGTTACTTTCTGAACGGCAATACCCATCAGCAGAAAATTCAGTACGGCAACCGCGCCGCCCAGGATACCGGAAACAACTACTCCGGCAATAAATACCGGTTCAAGCGGAATTCTCTCCGGAAGAAAAAAATGTGTACTAAAGAATGCGACAAACATCAGAAGTACGCCAAGTACCTCCGACTTCGCAACTTTTATTGTTTCTGTTTTTACTGCCGGCTGTAATTTCATTTTCCGTATCACTGATGCTGATTAAATGCAACAGGTTTATTGTCTTTTTCTTTCTTTTCGGTTTCTTTCTTATATAACCTTATACAGGTAGAAATAAAAGCTCCGAGTCCGAAAAAAATCCCTGCTATGTATACCCATGATCCGATATTGAATCTTCTTGTCAGCCAATAACAAATCAATAAACAAAAAACAAGGGGTACGACCAACGATATCCCTAACTGGCTGATAAGCGGTAGTTTATTAAATACATTCTTCACGTCTGTATTTTTCATAATCACTACAATTTGTAAATTATGTTCAATTATAAAGCAAGACCTTGCGGTGGGCAAGGTCTTGAAATAACAATTGTTGATTTTTTATCAGAACAATATGATCAGGAACTGTGATACCAGTACAACAGCGATAAGCGCGATCGGGTATGTCGCTGCATACGCTGAAGCAACATCCTCTGTTCCTGCTACATTGATGAGTGTTCCGAGAGCCGGTGTTGATGTCATCCCGCCGGTGATCGAACCGAGATTGTTCAGAAGACTGAGCTTCAGAACCTTCTTTGCGAAAATGTAGCCGATGATCATCGGAACTATCGTCATGAATACACCGTAGATAAAGTAGATAAACTGGAAGTTTGCTGCGAAGCTTGCGCCTCCGGCAACTCCTGCTCCGATCAGGAACAGCATAAGTCCGAGTTCTCTGAATACTTTAAGTGTTGATTCTCTCGGCATGATATTGAGTTTACCTATCCTGCCGAAATGACCCATGATCAGAGCTACAAGCAGGCATCCGCCTGTTGTAGTAAGTGAAAATGTCGTACCTGAAAGGCCCTGTCCTGAAAGCGGAACCTTGATTGCTCCTATGAATATACCTGCTGCTCCCGCAAACATAAACGGCAGGAAACTGAAGCTGTCCAGAACAACAAGATCATTGATTTTCTTCTTTATTGACGCACCGTCATTAACGATCTGTATTTTCTTGACTTCTTCTTCCATGTTTGCATGTGTAAACTTCGGAATCAGCTGAACAAAGAGTACTACACCGATAACTCCGAAAATATATGCAATACCGTGACCTACGGAAACTATATCCTCATACTCTGCTGCTACTGTCGCCTTGGCTGCCGAGAATGCCGGTGTAGAAGTAAGTGATCCTGATAACAGTCCTACTACCATAGCCGTCAGTCTGTCAAAGTCAGCCTCACCGGTTGCTCTTCCGACAAAAATACACACAACTGCAGCCAGTCCGCCGGCAAGTATGATGATAAGTCCAAGCAATACATATGATTTAAAATTGACCTTCAGATTCAGGAAAAACTTCGGTCCTGCTATAAATCCTACAGAAGTAACGAAGAAAATGAGTCCGAGATTCTCAACGATCTTCAGCGCATTCTTGGTATAATCCGTAAGCTGCGCATCCAGGGTATTATAGAAGAAGCATCCGTATAAAAGTGCAACAACAAATACACCTGCCGTTCCCAGAGATACACCTTTGATCGTGATACGTCCGAGTGCATAACCTAGTACTGCGATCAGCAGTATGCTGAACATAAGAAATGAAATTCCTGTAATAGGAATAACCCCTCCGAATAATTTCATTACTGAACCTCCATCTTCCTGCAAACATATTTAAAGTCTTTTGTATATTTTGGAAGAAGCTTAGGTGATATAACATCAGTTTTAATTCCGGCTTCTTTCAGCTCGTTTTCAAATCTGTCGATATGGTCAAGTGTAAGCTTTCCGACCTGAACATCCTTGCATCTTGCAGCAGCGCTCTTTCCTGCGTTACGTCCGAAGACGATTATATCAAGAAGTGAGTTGCCCATAAGTCTGTTCCTTCCGTGGATTCCTCCTACTACCTCTCCTGCACAGAACAGATTCTTAACATTGGTGGTTTCACCGTCGACATTGATGTCAAGTCCGCCGTTCTGATAATGAAGTGTCGGGAATACAAGGATCGGTTCTTTCCTCATATCGATTCCGTATTTGGCAAACATACGGTACATAGCCGGGATTCTGGCTTCGATCGTTCCCTTGCCTCCGATCTTCTCGATCATCGGAGTATCAAGCCATACGCCAAGTCCCTTGCCTGTCTCGACACCGTTGTTCCTGTCTGTACATTCTCTGATGATAGAAGCAGCTGCAACATCACGTGTCTCCAGCGGATGCATGAACACCTCACCCTTGGCATTGACAAGTTTTGCACCGAGTGAACGAACCTTCTCTGTAACAAGAGCCCCGAATATCTGCTCCGGGAATGCTGCTCCTGTAGGATGATACTGAAGAGTATCCGCATAGAGAAGCTTTGCACCGACACGATAGCCGAGTACAAGACCGTCTGCTGTTGCACCGTAGTGGTTTGATGTCGGGAATCCCTGATAATGCATACGTCCCGCACCGCCTGTTGCAAGGATGACCGTCTTTGCCTTAACAACATAAAGCTCATTGGTCTCAAGGTTAACAAGAACTGCTCCTGCACAGTTACCCTTATCATCCAGGATAAGTTCAAGCGCTGCGGTAAAATCAATAACCGGGATCTCTCTGTTGAGTACTTCGTCACGAAGAGTCCTCATGATCTCGGCACCTGAATAATCCTTGGCCGCATGCATTCTCTTTCTTGATGTTCCGCCGCCGTGAGTGGTGATCATCACACCGTTTTCATCTTTATCAAACTCAACACCTAAATCGTTGAGCCACTGAATACAGTCAGGTGCATCACATACAAGTTTCTTAAGAAGAACCTTCTTAGCTGCAAAATGTCCGCCGCCGTAAGCATCTACAAAATGGATCGCCGGTGAATCATTTTCCTTGTCGGCAGCCTGGATACCACCCTCCGCCATCATGGTGTTGGCATCTCCCATACGGAGTTTGGTAGCTATCATAACTTTTGCGCCGGCCTCGTCTGCTTCAATGGCTGCAGAGCATCCTGCACCGCCTCCGCCGATGATAAGTACATCAACATCATAATCAGGTTTTTCAAGATCAACATCTCCTGCCTGGATCCTTGAATGTCCCTGAAGTATGGCTGCCAGCTCCTTGGGAACAGGCTCACCCTTGTTGGGACCTGTCTGAAGGTTTTCAAACTCTTCCTTCTTATAATCCGGATGATACTTTGCAAGGAGTGCACCCTTCTCATCCGCTGTCATACGTCTCGGCTCGAGGACTGTATTAGCATCTCTTGCCGCTTCAACTGCCCTTAAAGACTCCTGGAACTGCTCTGAATACATATTGTCCCCCTCCTTACTTCTCTATCTCTCTGTTGTTGTATAATTCTTTGATCTCATCGACAGGCTTATCCATAAGTGCCTCGATAAGTTCCTCAAATGTTCCGTCCTTGATCTCCTGTACTCTGTTCTCAAGATGAGCAGACTTCGGAGCAAGATACTTACCGTTGATACGTCTGGCAAGCATAGCAACCTGAGGATGTGAAATGCCTGCAGAACATCTGGTTGAACAGCATCCGCACATTACACAGTCAAAGCTTTCTTCTGCACACTTTTTGAAATCGCCCCTCTGTGCATACGCAATATACTGCATAACATTGAGTTCCTGAGGACATACCTTTGTACATGCATTGCATCCGACACAGGCGTAGATCTCTGGATAAAGCTGCATCATGATCTGCTGTGTTGCCGGTATCTTCTCAATATCATAAACCTTCTTTACAAGCGGGAAGAAAGGCAGGGTTGCAATATACATATTGTTCTCAACCTTTGTTCCGCATGCAAGACATGCCTTAAGTTCCGACTGTCCCTTGATCCTGTACAGAGTTGCACATGCTCCGCAGAAACCGTTACGGCATCCGCAGCCTCTCTTAAGCTGATAACCGGCATACTCCATAGCACTCATGATCGTCAGATTATCCGGAACCTTATACTCTTTACCAAATAAAAATATACTGACTAAATTCTCCATAATTCTTCTCCATTATATTCAAGACTGAGATCAATACTCGTTCGGAAGTTCGTCAAGCTGATCAAGACGGAAAACCGGACCATCCTTGCAGACATATTTGTTTCCTACGTTGCATCGTCCGCATTTTCCTATACCGCATTTCATACGAAGCTCAAGTGTAGTATAAACCTGTGATTTTGTAAATCCGAGTTCAACAAGACCTGCCAGTGTGAATTTGATCATGATAGGCGGTCCGCAGAGAACTGCGATCTTGTTTTCTGTTGAAAAACCAAGTTCCTTGACATAATTCGGCACGAAGCCTACATGTCCGTCCCAGCCTTCCTGCTCACGGTCTATAGTGATATGACAGTTGACTCCGGCATCCCTGGACCATTCTTCGATTATTTCCTTATAGTCAAGCAGGTCATCCTTACTTCTGGAACCGTAAACGATGTCGATGGTCCCGTATCTGTCTCTGTAATGACGGCAGTAGTTGATCACCGAACGAAGCGGAGCAAGTCCTACACCGCCTGCCACGAAGATCATATCATGTCCGACGAACTCCGTATCTACCGGGAAAGGATTTCCGTAAGGACCTCTTACGGTAACCTGCTGACCGACCTCTGCCTGATGAAGCCACTGAGTGACACATCCGCATTTCTTGATGGAAAACTCCATATACTCAGTCTGTGTCGGTGAGCACGTGATCGAGAACATAGCTTCTCCCACTCCCGGGATCGAAACCATCGCGCACTGACCCGGCATATGGTCGAAAGGCTTCCTGCCGTCAGGTGTGACAACTCTGAAAGTCTTGATATCAGGAGTGTCCTGGCGGACATCTGTAATAACTGCGATCTTTGGGATCAAAGCTTCATTATTCATCATTTTGCTTCACCTCCCAGTCTCTTCATAACCTTGACGATATTCATCTGTATAGGACACTTCTGAAGACATCTTCCGCATCCGACGCAGCTGAACATTCCTTCATTATTATCGGGATAATATACCAGCTTGTGCATGAATCTCTGTCTGAATCTCTCAAGCTGAGTAAGTCTCGGCTGACCTGCACTCATCTTGGTAAACTCTGAGTACATGCATGAATCCCAGCATCTGTATCTGATCACGCCGTGACCGGTATTGAAATCTTTGATGTCATAGCACTGACATGTAGGACAGAAAAATGTGCATGTTCCGCATCCTAAACAGCTTTCTGAAAGACCTGCCCATTCCGGATCATCAAAAAACTTTTCTGTCTTCCCTGCACCGAAATCATCAGTTGAAAGCCCTGCAAGAGGAAGCTTATCAATCTTTCTTTTGATTTCATTTTTTACGGAGTCTGCTGCATCGTCACCGGTTTCTTCAAGGACGCTCTCGATCTTCATGAAAAGCTTTCCGCCTTTCATAGTATTGAAAAGCCAGTATACATTCTTACTGTCCTTCCAAATCGTTGCATCTCCGCCCGGCTCTGATGCATCGATACCGAATACATTGCAGAAGCAGGTATCTGCCGGTTTGCTGCAGGCCTCTGTAATGATAATACCATGCTCTCTTCTTCCCTGATAATATGTATCAACAGGATCCTTAAGGAACACATTATCGAGAACCTCAAGCGCTTTCACATCACATGCATGCGCTCCAATCACTACAAAGTCCTGAACCTCGGCTCTGATATCGAAAAGTTCGATATTCTTTCCCTCGGTTTTAAATCTCATCAGGTCCTCAGACTGCGGGAAGAGGAACGGCTTTGCTCCTCTTTCATCACATTCGAAAACCTCATAATACTTTTTGATTTCTTCAATCACTTTTGGAAGTGAATCCAAACTGCATTTATACATTCTTATCACCTCCGTCGAATATTTCATATGGTTCGATATCATCAGCGGCATGATTGATGAGCGGTGCTCTCTGTCCCACTTCTTCACCTGCCTGATAGTCTCCGTAGAAACCATTGATGTCCTTGATGAACTTCCTGTTCAGGAGATGAAGCGGAATATGCTGAGGACATACTCTTGAACACTCACCGCAGTCAGTACATCTTCCGGCAACATGGAATACTCTGATGATATGAAAATTCTGCTCTTCAAAGCTAGTTACAGGAGCCTTGTTCTCAACGCCTGAATTCGGATTGTTGAATACACATGTTTCACAGGTACATGCAGGGCAGACATCGCGGCACGCATTGCAGCGGATACATTTTGAAAACTGTTCTTTCCAGAATGCAAATCTCTCATCCGGAGTCATGCTTTCTATCCATTCAACATCAGCAAAACGTTTGCTGTCAAGCACTTCGCCTTCTTCACCGATCAGCTCATCATATACTACATGCTTTTTACTCTTGCAGTTCGTACATCTTTCAAGCTCGCTTCCATCATTATCCTTCATACCATCGCACTGCACACCGACAACATATACTCTGTCTCTGTTGAATCTGTGCTCTGTAAGAAGCTGATTGAAGCTGTATGTATCACATGGTTTCAGAAATACCAGTATTCTGCCTTCAAGTTTTCTTGTCAGCCTTATCAGATACTTTGATAAATTCGGACCGCAGTGATCATTCCATTCAAAATTATTTCTGATATCATCTTCGGTCTTAAACTGTGCCGGAGTGATATCGTAATCGAAAAGACCCTTTCTCCATCCGATTACAGTCTGCACTGTTCCGTCATTGAGAAGAGAAACTGCTTTATTTACCAATAAATCTCTACTTACTGTTTGCATCGCACATCCTCCAGTCTCTTGTTTTCTCCAAGTGCTGCAACCTTCTGGGCAAAGTCATTCATCGTTGCTGCGAACTTTGCTCCCTCAGCTGCTGAAACCCACTCGACCCTTGTTCTTTCTCTTTCGATTCCGAGATAATCAAGCATCGAGAACAGAAGTGCCATACGTCTTCTTGTATAGAAGTTTCCTGTCGTATAATGGCAGTCTCCCGGATGACATCCACACAGGATAACACCGTCTGCTCCTCTCTGGAATGCTCTCAGGATGAACATAGGATTTACTCTGCATGAACATGGTACCCTGATAATCTTTACATCAGCCGGATAGCTGAGTCTGTTATTGCCTGCGAGGTCGGCTCCGGCATATGAACACCAGTTACAGCAGAATGCTACTATTAATGGTCTGTATCCTTCTACCTGCATATTGCATCCACCTCCGCGATAATCTGCTCATTTGCGAATCCGTAAAGATTCATTGCTCCTGACGGACATGCTACAGTACATGCACCGCATCCCTGACAAACTGCAGGATTGACCTGTGATACTCTTCTCACCTGAGTAGTTCTGTCAGGCATCTTGAATTCCTTATCTACATATGTGATGGCTCCGTATGCACAAACCTTTTCACAGCTTGAACAACCGTTACACATCATTTCATCTACATGTGCTATACACGGATTGTTCTTAAGAGCATCCTTACAGAGAAGTCCAATAACCTTAGATGCTGCGGCTCCTGCCTGAGCAACTGTTTCAGGAATATCCTTCGGTCCCTGGCATGCTCCGGAGAGATATACACCTGCTGTAGGGCTCTCTACGGGACGAAGCTTCGGATGTGCCTCAGTAAAGAAATCGTTCGTATCCATACTTGCTGTAAGCATGGTTGCCAGCGGTCTTGCCGATTTATCCGGTTCGATTGCCGCAGCAAGTACCACAAGGTCGGCATCTATAAGTATCTGCTCATTTGAAATAAGATCTGAAGCCTGAACCTTCAGCACATCTCCTTCAGGAGAAACCTTTCCAACCATACCCTTGATGTAGTGTACTCCGTACTCTTCAACTGCTCTGCGATAGAACTCATCAAAATTCTTACCGGGTGTACGCACATCGATATAGAATACATAAACTTCCGTATCCGGATACTTGTCGCGAATCAGCATTGCATGCTTTGCTGTATACATACAGCAGATCTTGGAACAGTATTCCTTACCCTTACGGGCACCTGCACTGCACCTCGAACCTACGCACTGCACAAGAACAATTGTATGCGGGTGTTTTCCGTCTGAAGGACGAAGAAGTGTTCCGCCTGTAGGTCCGGCAGCATTCATCAGTCTCTCAAGCTCAAGTGATGTGATCACATCCTTTGACTGATTATATGCAAACTCATCGAACTTATCCATGCTGATCGGATTATATCCTGTTGCAACTACGATAGCACCATAGCTTTCCTCTATGATCTCTTCCTTCTGAGTATAATCAATTGCACCTGCAGCACATATCTTTGAACAGAGGCCACATTTGCCGTTCTTAAGCATATTACAGTAATCGGGATCGATTGTTGCAACCTTCGGAACTGCCTGTGCAAAAGGAATATATATTGCGCTGCGTGAATCCATTCCGAGATTATGTTCATTCGGAACTTTCTTCATAGGACACTTTTCTGTGCAAAGTCCGCATCCTGTACACACATCTTCTTTAACAAAACGGGGATGCTTGGTAATCTTAACATTGAAACTGCCTACAAAGCCCTTAACCTCTGTGACTTCACTATAGGAGAATATTCTGATGTTCTCATTCTGGGCTACATCTACCATCTTGGGTGTAAGTATACATGCAGCGCAGTCAAGTGTCGGGAATGTCTTATCGAGCTGAGTCATCTTACCACCGATAGTAGGTTTCTTCTCGACGATATCCACAGGAAATCCTGCGTCAGCTATATCAAGTGCAGTCTGTATACCTGCTATACCACCGCCTATGACAAGTGCTCTCTTGGTTACAGGAGTCTCGCCTGCTGTAAGCGGTGCATTCAGATTCACTTTTGCAATTGCTGCTCTTCCAAGGATGATTGCTTTTTCTGTTCCTTCAGCCATATCCTTGTGTACCCATGAAACCTGTTCACGGATATTTGCGATCTCAACCATATAAGGGTTGATTCCTGCTGATTCAGCTGTTTTTCTGAATGTAGTTTCATGCATTCTCGGTGAACATGAACAAATAACAATACCTGTAAGCTTATGCTCTTTGATGGCATCCTTGATAATATTCTGTCCGGCCTGTGAACACATATACTGATAGTTGGTGGAGAACACAACGCCCGGCTCATTTTTCAGAGCATCGGAAACCGCCTGAACATCTACTGTTCCGGCAATATTGCTTCCGCACCAGCATACGAATACGCCAATTCTCTGCATTTCTTCTCCTCCTTATTTTTTATACTTTCTCATAGCACTTACAACTGCCTGCTGAGGTAATTCCTCATCCCATAATTCTGCAATCATCTCGGGTGTCATATGATCTCCACCCTGTCTTCGCTCTACGGCAAGCCTGAGTGCCTCTACAAGCTTGGCAGGCTCAACCTCACGCGGACATCTGTCAACACACGCGAAGCAAGTAAGACACTTGTATAATGATTTAGAATTCAAAAGCGGTTCAATGTTGCCGGTTTCCACCATATATACAAACTGATGCGGATGATATTCCATCTCATTATAGGACGGACAGGTTCCTGAACATTTACCGCATCTCATGCATTTTCTCGGATTAACTCCGCTTATCTTCAGCACTTCATTGCGAAGGTTTTCATTGTTTTTTTCTGACATATCAGTCCTCCTTTACTCCAAGTGCTTCAGCAAGTAATTCTGTAAAGTAGATTACAGGAATATCTGAACCATTCTTTACAAGGTTATATTTACACAACGGACATGCCGTTACTATACAGTCTGCACCGGCTTTAGCCGCACTGTCACTAATAAGATTGCTCTTTTTCTTTGCAAGGTCCGGATCTTCAAGAGTGATGTATCCTCCGCAGCATTCATTTCTGTACGGATATATCACAGGCCCGCCACCTATAGATCTGATAAAATCCTCCATAATCTGAGGGTTCTCAGGATCATCCATAGCCATAGTATTTGCCGGACGAAGAAGCAGACATCCGTAGTATGCTCCGATTTTGCGTCCTTCCAGCGGTTTAACTACTTTGTTTTTTATCTCTTCAAATCCAACAATATCTCTGAGCATCTCAAGATAATGATAAACCGTTGTACTTCCGTCATACTGTATATCAGGAGCCAGATATCTGTTTACCTTATCAGCAAATTCCTTATCATTCTGCATCGCATGATTGGTCTGCTTTATCACATTATGACATGCCGAACATACAGATATAAGCGCCTGACCCTTTTTCTGTGCATCTGCAAGTGCTCTTACCGATGAAAGCTTCGTAGCGATTTCATCATTTGCTGTGGTAAATACCCCACCGCAGCACTGCCACTCATCGATTTCTTCGAGCTGTACCCCTAATGCCAGCGCAGACTTCCTTGCATATTCATCAAGATCCTTTGCTTTATTTTTAAGAGTACATCCAGGAAAATAACTAAGTTTCATTTTTTTCTCCTATGTTATGTTGCATTTATAATGCTTAAATCATTTTGTCCGGATGGAATACTTCGTCAAATCTATTAGCTGTGAGAAAGCCTAATTCCACACATGCTTCCTTGAGTGATTTGTTTTCCTTGTATGCCTTCTTGGCTGTCATGGCAGCATTTTCATAACCAATATACGGGTTAAGAGCAGTTACAAGCATAAGTGAATTATAGACATTATCATGCATTTTCTTTTTATTAGCCGTTATTCCCACTACACATTTTTCTCTGAATGATGCCATGGAATCTGCAAGAAGTCTTGCTGACTGCAGGAAATTGTAAGCGATTACCGGCATAAATACATTGAGTTCGAAATTGCCCTGTGAGGCTGCCATTCCTACTGCAACATCATTTCCGATTACCTGTACTGCGACCATGGTAACTGATTCGCACTGTGTAGGATTAACCTTGCCCGGCATGATTGATGAACCGGGCTCATTCTCGGGAATATGGATCTCTCCAAGTCCAAGTCTCGGTCCGGAAGCAAGCCAGCGCACATCATTTGCTATTTTCATCAGATCAGCGGCAAGTGCCTTGAGTGCTCCGTGTGCGAATACGATCTCATTTTTTGATGTCAAAGCATGGAATTTATTCGGTGCTGACCTGAAATTCTTTCCGGTTATTCTGCTGACTTCTTCTGCAACAAGTTCGGCAAAACCTTCCGGTGCATTAAGTCCTGTACCGACTGCTGTTCCGCCAAGTGCAAGCTCTTTGAGCGGTTCCACTGCCAGTTTCAGTAATTCCATATCTCTCTCAAGGCTTGATCTCCATCCGCTTATCTCCTGTGAAAATGAAATCGGAACGGCATCCTGGAGATGGGTACGGCCACTCTTTACTATACCCTCATTATCTTTTTCAAGCTTATTGAAAGCATCAATGAGCTTTCTGAGCTCCGGCATAAGCTTGTCCTCAATCGATACTACTGCAGCAATATGCATCGCCGTAGGAAATGTATCATTTGATGACTGGCTCATATTTACATCATCATTCGGATGAAGAAGCTTTTCTCCTGCGATTTTGTTTCCTCTGTTTGCGATAACTTCATTCGCATTCATATTTGACTGTGTTCCCGATCCTGTCTGCCATACAACAAGCGGAAAATGTTCGACCAGAAGATCATCCATAACCTCGTTGCATGCCTGACAGATAGCATTCATTTTCTTTTCTGTCATCTTCTCGGGTTTAAGTCTGTTATTGGATATAGCTGCTGCTTTCTTGAGAACTCCGAAAGCTCTTACTATATAAAGCGGCATAGTTTCAATTCCGATACCTATCTGGAAATTCTCATGGCTTCTCTGAGTCTGCGCGCCCCAGTATTTATCTGCAGGAACCTGCATTTCACCCATTGAGTCGTGTTCGATTCTGTACTCCATAATTACATCCTTTCACTATTTATGATCATAGGTATTACTTTAAATCAAGACTGTTAATTATCTCTTTAAGCTTATCAGCACTTGCATGCAGTGCTGCTTCTTCTTCAGCACTAAGAGGAAGCATGATCTTGTTAACTACTCCATTGCTTCCCACAAGTGTCGGCAGGCTGAGCGCAACATCTGAGATGCCATACTCACCATGGAGCACTGTTGAAAGATCCTGCGCTGTTACCTGTTCACTCTGCAGGCACTGGCACAGATAGCCGAGCAATGCAGATACAGCATAGAAGGTAGCTCCTTTTCTCTTTATGATATATGATCCGCTGTTACGGACATAATCTATTGCTTCATCCTTGTCTACAAGAGTAAAATGCTTATTCGTATTCAAGAGGTACTTGCTGTATTCATCTGCAGGAACATTTGCAATATTGATACATGACCACGGAATGAAAGATGTATCTCCGTGCTCTCCGAGAACATGCGCATTTACATTGGTCGGGTTTACATTGAAATGCGCTGCAAGATACTCATGAAGTCTTGCGCTGTCTAGGATAGTACCTGAGCCGATGATACGCTCTGAAGGAATTCCTGAATACTTTGTGAATACATATGTCAAAACATCTACAGGATTGCTTACTATAAGATAGATAGCATCCGGAGCATACTTTGTTATCTGAGGAATGATACTCATAAGTATTTCAGAATTTGTCTGAGCAAGATCAAGTCTTGACTGTCCGGGTTTTCTTCCCATACCTGATGTGATGATTACAAGATTTGAACCAAATGCATCAGCATAATCCCCAGAATGGATTTTAGCAGATGATATAAAAGCTGCACCCTGACTGATATCCATAGCCTCTCCGTCTGCCTTATCTCTGTTGATATCGATAAGTACTATTTCCGCAGCGATTTCTCTGAGTGTAAGTGCATAAGCTATAGTAGCTCCTACGTTTCCTGCTCCAATGATTGTAACTTTTGAATTCATGTTATCCTCCCTGATACAAAATATTCGAAAACAATTGAAAATGTGTTTGTTAAATAACTAACATTGCATCCTAAAGCAGTTTAGCACTTCATTGTTCAAAAATCAATACATATAAAAAATAACTTTGTATAAAATAAAAACAACCTCAATTTTACTAAAAATAAGGTTGTTTTTTAATTATTTATTGTTCAGTTTTAAGCTAAAAGCTGCGCTTAACTAAAGTATTTTAGTATATCTTTTCCGGTGCAATTTACACTTCCCTGAGCAAAGCCGTCTCTTCCTCCGCCACGCCCGTTAAGTGCAGCATTCATATTCCTGACCAGGTCTCTGATATCTTCTCCTTTATGTATGACAGCATACTTGTAATATCCGTCATTTCCTGCAAATACTTTACAGCATCCTGCGGATTTTTCTGAAATCATATCACACAGTCTGCGCACATTATCAGATTCGAGCTCACCGGTTATGATAAGCGGATCCTGTTCTCCATTGTAATCCTTGCTTATCATTTCCAGCTGCTTCTGTTCCATCCGGGAGATTCTTTGCTTCTGACTGTTGTTTTCTTCCTTCAGTCTTATGACCGCCTCAAGGGTTTCTGTAGGCTTGGCGGAAAGCTCCCTGCTGATTCCCTGATTCTGAGTCCAGACGTCAGCAAGATAGTCAAACGCTCTCCTTCCACTCAACATCTCTATCCGGACACCTTCTTTTATTTTCTGCACTGAAAGAGCTTTTACGATTCCGACTTCAGAGCTGTATGCGACATGCGTTCCACAGCAGGCACACATATCCGCACCAGGGAATGATGCTATCCTTACAGCTCCTTCAAGTGCCTTTTTGCTTCTGTAATTCAAGGTTTTCAGTTCATCGGCTGACGGCCACATTTCGACAAAAGCATGGTTCTCGCGGATATACCGATTAGCATCTTGCTCAACCTCTAATATCTCATCCCATGAAATATCCGCATTGTAGTCGATCTGAATGGTCTGTACACCCATATGGAATCCGATATTGTCACAATCGAACCGGCTGCACAGCATACCGCTTACAATATGCTCACCGGAATGCTGCTGCATATGGTTAAATCTGCGTTCCCAGTCGATCTCACCATGAACCGATGCTCCGTTCTCAAGCGGTTTATCGCAAATGTGAAGAATAACATCATTCTTCTCATGAACATCGAGAACATTTGCAGTGCCCAACACACCGTGATCCGCCGGCTGACCTCCCCCTTCAGGATAAAAGGCCGTTCTGTCAAGCTCCACAAGCCATTTCCCGTCCTTCTCCACGCTGGAAGAAACCTTTGCATCAAACTCCTTCAAATATGCATCCTGATAAAATAATTTTTCTGTCATAAGTTATTTGATCTGATCCGCAAGATCTGTATTGTATAGATAATTCTTTATATAATCGCGTGTCTTCAGATATACTTTCTCCTGAGCATAAGCGATATCTCCCGGCTTCTCTTCGAGTGCGAACTCATAGCACTGGCGAACCTCTGTGCCGACATTGATCTTTGCGATACCTGCCTTGATAGCATCAAGTACACAATCATGGTTGATTCCGCTTCCGCCGTGAAGAACGAGCGGGATACCTGCTGCCTGATAAAGATCAGCAATATGAGCGACATCAAGTTTAGCTTCTGGCTTCTTCTGGTTACGAACAGCCTCAGCTACTCTGCCGTGGATATTTCCGCAGGCAACCGAAAGCCAGTCACATTTTGCCTCTGCGGCAAATTTTTTAGCCTCATCGAGCTTTGTGAAGCCCATCTTCTTTGCGAATATCTCCTCATACGGAGGCATCTCACCTGCTTCATGACCCATAACTGCGCCGAGCTCAGCTTCAATCGGAACACCTGCTACATGAGCAGCTGCTGCCGCCTCACCGGTAACAGCGATATTTTCTTCGAGTGACAGTCTTGATCCATCGATCATTACTGACTGGAATCCAACCTTGAATGCACGGTTAAGAAGGTCCATATAATCAACCTTCTTGAAATCCTCATCAACTGCTGGGATATGATCAAGATGAAGAAGTGTATGTCCTTCAGCCTTATACTTGTCATATTCCTCTGCTATTCTCTCAAGAGACTCAGAGCTCATCTTCTCCCATTCAACTCTTGCAACCTGGATCATTGCTACAGAATTCTCATCTCTTATAGCTTCACAGATTGGTTTTACCATCGGGATATGCGGGCAGTTAAATGCCGGAATGCATTTACCGAGTTCTCTTGCTTTAAGTACAACTTCTTTTGTCTTCATAATGTGTCTCCTGTTCTTATTTCTTAATATGTAAATGATACCGCTCTCAAAAGCTCTCAGCATCATAATATGTGCCCATATCACGCAGCATCGGATTCAAGTCTGATAATTAAAACATTAAGCCCAAGTGCACTCTGATGATCCATTCTGGAGGCTGTGGCACTGACCATCTTGATTCCCAGACTCCTCATAGGATCATTCTCCGCATGAAGTTCAAGCCACTCGTTCGGATCAAAGGCAGTACAGTTGTCCCTCAGCATGATGGATATACCGTTGTTCTCATAAAATACCCTGATATCGATGACAGGTGCGGATTTTCCGATGCCTCTGACCTTACCGTTTCTGATAGTGTCGACAGCCATCTCCTCAATTGCCAGTCCGCAATAATAGCTGTTTTTATTTCCCATTCCTTTTGACCTGCAGAAATCGATCAGCTGCTGAGATACCTCCGCCGCCTCTTCCTCTGTCTGAATAGTACATGCAAGCGTATTCTCTTTCGGTACACTTATTTCTCTCGGAATATAAGTGACCTCAAATATAGACTTCGGACCCTTCTTCATCTTGATTCTGTAATAGATACGGTAAGATATATATGTAATGAACTCATCGATTGCAGTTGCAGCGAGTACAACCGCAATAGCAAATGTCGCAGAAATATTGGAAGCAAGTCCTCCGAGTACATAATAGCAAAACAGCGGAGCAAAAAGGTTGTTTATACTGTAGAACACCGTAACCAGATGTGATTTTCCAAGTGCGGAATAAATCGCCAGCGAAGGGTTCTTGAAGGAATTTGTGAAAAACCACAATGAATAACATCTGATTGCGAGAACAAACAAACCAATATATTCAGGATCAGCTCCGAATGCAAGTGCTATTCTTTCGGCAAAAATAAACATAATAACATAAGCTACCACGTATATACCGAAGATACCCTGGAACAATGTCTTCGGAAGCTTTCTGAGCGACTCGACATCTCTCTCTCCAACCAGAACACTTGCAAGCAGGTTGGATGTTCCTGCAAAGCCTCCCTGTATAGTATATCCGCCCACACTGTTTGAAAGCTGAACTGCCAGCGTTGCTGCAGAAACTGCCATCGTACCTCCCAGTCCGAAAAGCACGGCATTTATTGTCCTCTCTCTTACAACATCAAAAAGCACAGATGCTGCAGAAGGAAAACCATATTTGAATATCTCTCCGATATATGAGGGATCGATTTCTCTGAAAGCAAACTTAAATACCTTGCTCTTTACAAGAAGGTAGATCAAGCAGATCAGCGCTGAAACAATATTTGCTGCAGAAACTGCAAGACCAACGCCTAAAAATCCAAGTTTGAAAAATGTAGCATTGAGCAGATTACATCCGATATTCAATATCATCATTACCGTAACAGCGACAGTAGAAACGACCTTTGCCTGATCCATCGAAAGAAACGGAATCAGCGATGGAAGGAGAACCGCAAAAATGATACCGGGTGCCTGTCCGATAATATACGCGCTCGTCATTTCAAAAGTATCATCCGACGCTCCAAGCAGAGTTGTGACCGGTCTGCTGAAACACAAGGCGATAAGCGATATGATTAATCCGATGAGCACAGAAAGAACTATAGTCGAACTGAAAACTCTGGATACTCCGTCTCTGTCACCTTTTCCGATACTCTTTCCGCTAAGAAGCTGTGAACCCATGGCAATCAGCGAACCGGCTGCCGTAACAATGAGTGTAAATGGTCCTGCGAATCCTATGGCAGCAAGACCTATTGAGCCGAAATAATTACCAATAATAAAGCTTGACACCAGAAGATTAATTGCTGGAAGTCCGGAAGCAAAAGCCTGCGCAGGTAAAAGTGACCAGAACACTCTTCTGATGTTTTTTGTTGAGCGCAATTCATTTTTCATAATAATCTCCATTCAATAGGTTTTCCAACTTAAAAGGTCTCATTACTATTACTTGTATTCGAATAAATTATAACACAGCCTATCTGGTTTCGTCACATTTCATCTTTAGTTCTAATCAGTATCCGATGGCATCATACAACAAGTTCCATTCTCTTCATGATCTGGTTCTGATAGCATTCATCAAGTTCTACGAAATATCCGCTCCAGCCCCATACCCTCACGATCAGATTCTTGTGATTTTCAGGATGAAGTTTTGCATCCTTCAGAGTATCGATATTGACAGCATTGATCTGCATCTGATGACCGCCAAGGTCGATGAATGTCTTTACAAATGCCGCCGTCTTTTTGACTGCTTCTTCATTTCTGAACATTGTATCTGAAAGTTCTATCGTCAGAGGTCCGCCATTTGCAACTCTCGCAAGATTCGGTTTTGCAAATGATTTGATGATAGAGAACGGCCCGTCAAGTCTGGTAAAAATACTCGGACTGTAGTTGGCAGCAAACTGCTCTCCTTTTCTTCTTCCGTCAGGTGTTGCCTGTTCATGCTCAGACTGCCATATATAATACATTGCCGAGCCTGTACCTGCACGGTAGACACCTCCGACATCATTCTTATGTCCTTCAAGCGCATCTGCAAACCAGTCAAGAAGCTTTACAGCTATCTCGTCCGTTCTGTCATCGTCATTACCGAACTTCGGACCCTCATATCTGAGTTCTCCAAGCAGCTCGTCCTGGCCTTCATAGTCGGTATCCAGTGCCCTGAGCATATCTGACTTTGATATCTTTTTTTCTTCAAATACATACTTTCTTATGCTTGCCAGTGAATCAACAGCAGTTGCTATACCTGTTCCGTGGAAACCGTAATTATTGTATTTACAGCCTTTGGAAACATCCCTTCCGTTTTGCACACAACCGTTCATGACAAGTGACATCCACGGTGACGGCTCCATATATACATTATTCGCAGTATTGCGAAGGCGGTCAGACTCCATGAATATCTCTGACCTGACATCCTCCATCAACTCTTCAAAGCTGTCAAACTGCTCAAGCTTGTTGATCGATGCAACAGCGCACTTAGGAAAACTCATACCGTTCACATTTACTATATCCGTTCCATAACCCGGAATGATAAATTCCCAACAGGCCGCTACTGTATAGTTATAGATATCATCTTCATCATAACCCCATCGTCTGAGTGCCTCAAACACAACATCATCATTGGAATACTGAGGAAAACCGATGCCAACCTTGGTCAGCTGTGTTCCCCTAATATACTCTGACAGAGGTGTGTTCTTATTGACACGCAGATTGATTTTCGGATCGATCAGTTTTAATTCAAGTGATGCCTGAAGACAGATATCACTGAGCTCATTGAAGCTCTCACTTCCGTCCCTGTTAAGCCCACCGAGCATCATACTCTGACCATTATCTCCCTGCTGCATTCCTGTATAAAGATCACTGTCCTTATTAATGGAAATGAAGAATTCCTCGACAAGTTCAAGTGCCGTTTCTCTGGTCAATCTTCCCTCGCTGATATCCTTCACATAATAACGGTACATATACTGATCAAAACGGCCCAGACCGTTATGATAATTAAAGCTGCACCACAGGCAATAGTGGATGACCCGCAGGAACTGGAGCGCCTCCTGCAATGTCTCCGGCGCCTCATACATCAGCTTGTAAAGAATCTTAGCAGCCTCATGATTGCCTACCTTGTCTGCCTCAGCGGCATATCTCTCCATAAAGCTTCTTACTGCTTCGATAATAGCAAGCAGCTGATGCTCATATCTTGCTTCATCAACCCTGCCTTCCTGTTCAAATTTCTCTGCAATCTTTTTTATCTCGTCGATTTTTGCTGAAAGCCCCGAATAAAGCAGATTTGTATAATCCGGACAGATATTGCAGACCTTTCCCTGCTCATGGATGTAATGCTCACTGCTGATTTTATTGAATTCCTCTTCAGTAAAAATCTCCGGAAGTGTAACGACTGTGCGAAGCAGGCATATCTTCTCATCAGGAAAAACCACGGGCTTCTCCTCAGACAGCACATCACCAAGTCTGTATACGCTTCTCTCAAGATCGTCCAGTCCCATCTCAGCATATTTTACAGCGTAACGGTACTTATCAGCCTCCGCCTGCCTGTACTGATGATGTGTTTTATTCTTAACATAATAATCAAGCATTTTATGTATTCTGTCTGTCATTATTGTCTCCTTGCTGTATCTTATTTTTCGTCCGCACCGACTCCTGCGGTGCTGTATTATAATACACTAACTGCAATATGATATTTTTCAAAATCAGATATATCTGTATCGACCGGTCTTGTCACGTCAAATCCGGGATCATACTCTGCTCCGACCGTGCTGTACTTTGCGCCGGCTGTCTGATGATACGGCAGAAGTTCTACACGTTCCAGCGCCTTCGCATCTTTTAAAAGCTCGGCTGTTGCAATCTTATTCTCATGAGTGTCATTCACTCCTGGAATAAGCGGTATCCTGATTACAAACGGTTTCCCGCTTCTCTTCAGATGTTCAAGATTTTCCAGGATCAGTCTGTTGCTCTTTCCTGTCCAGTATTCATGTTCTTTTTCATCAATGAGTTTAAGATCCATCATGATGAAATCCGCATTCTCAATTATCTGTTTAAATGCTTCCGTCCCGCAGTATCCACATGTCTCGATAGCACGATGAATGCCGTTGAGTTTTTTCAGAAGCTCGATGGTGAACTGGGGCTGTGCCGTAGGTTCACCTCCGGAAATTGTGACACCACCGCCGTTCATCTCGAATATGATTTTATCTTTAAGGAGAATTTCTGCAAGCTCATCAGATGTATACCTCCTGCCTGCTATTCTTCTAAAATGCATAGGACATACACGGATACAGCTGCCGCATGAGATACATCCGTCCTTATGCTCACATTTTTCCATACATTTATTACATTTCAGGCAGCCGTTGTCACTGACCATCAGCTGAGGCTCGAAGCTCAGTCCCTCCGGATTATGGCACCATCGGCATCTGAGCGGACAACCCTTTAAAAAGACCGTGGTTCTGATGCCCGGTCCGTCAAAAACTGCCATCTGTTTTATATCAAACACTGTACCTGTCATATATTCATCAGCCGGATGTACCTCCGGCTCCGGTAATACCGAAACCATACTACCGATATTCGCTGTACTTAAAAAGTCGGGGGCCGAAATGGTCCCCGACAAAAAAACTCAAATTATTTCCAAGGATTCTCTGTCGGATATCTGACACCAGCAGGCTGATTGTAACCAATCTCGCATGGGCAAACACCGATGTACTTAAATACCTCGAAAAGTGCTTTTCCGTGATGACCGAATGCAACTGCACCGTGATGCGGATATCCCTTCTGGATAAGCACATGACGGTAGAAACGATCCATCTCAGGGATAGCGAAGATACCGATACCTCCGAATGAACGTGTAGCAACAGGAAGAACTTCACCCTCTGCGATGTATGCACGAAGGATATTGTCAGCTGTTGACTGCAGTCTGTAGAATGTGATCTCGCCCGGCTGAATATCGCCCTCAAGAGTTCCGTTTGTAACCTCAACAGGGAGATTACGTGCCATGATCATCTGATACTTCATCTCACAGAATGAAAGCTTCTTGGATGATGTATTGCCGCAATGGAATCCCATGAATGTCTCGTTCTGGCAGTAGTTGAACCTGCCATCAATGTCTTCCTTGTAAAGCTGCTTCGGAACTGTATTGTTGATATCAAGAAGAGTAACGATATCATCCGATACGCAAGTACCGATATATTCGCTTAAGCATCCGTAGATATCTACTTCGCAGGATACCGGAATACCCTGTGATGTAAGACGTGAGTTAACATAGCAGGGAACGAATCCGAACTGTGTCTGGAATGCCGGCCAGCACTTACCTGCTATAGCGACATACTTACGATATCCCTTATGCTCCTCAACCCAATCCTTAAGAGTGATCTCATACTGAGCAAGCTTCTCAAGAACTTCAGGTTTCTTATTGCCTTCTCCAAGTTCAGCAGCCATATCAGCAGCAACCTCAGGAATTCTTGCATCTCCTGCATGCTTGTTGAATGCTTCGAACAGATCAAGCTCTGAGTTCTCTTCGATCTCAACACCTAAATTATAAAGCTGCTTGATAGGAGCATTACATGCAAGGAAGTTCAGCGGACGCGGTCCGAAGCTTATGATCTTAAGGTCTGAAAGACCGATGACAGCTCTTGCGATCGGAACGAAGTCATGGATCATATCAGCACAATCCTCAGCATCGCCTACCGGATACTCCGGAATGTATGCCTTAACATTACGAAGCTGTAAGTTATAGCTTGCATTGAGCATACCGCAGAATGCATCGCCGCGACCCTGTACCAGATCATTTTCTTCTGCAGCTGCGCAGAACATCTTAGGTCCGCAGAAATGCTTTGCAAGAAGTGTCTCGGCGATCTCAGGTCCGAAGTTTCCGAGATATACGCAAAGCGCATTACATCCTACTTTCTTGATATCCTCAAGAGCCTGAACCATATGGATCTCACTCTCTACGATACATATCGGACACTCATAGATATCATCTGTGCCATATTTTGCAGCATATGCATCAACAAGTGCTTTACGACGGTTAACTGAAAGTGACTCCGGGAAGCAGTCACGGCTTACAGCCACGATACCGATTTTTACTTTTGGAATGTTATTCATTTTATGCCTCCATTTTTTTGAAACCATGATGTCAGAGGGATCATTCTTTTTGACATCAACATAAAAGGTGCCAAAAAGAACTGTCCCTCTGACACCTTGAACACTTATTATCTCTTATTGATGTACTTACGAACATCGATAGCTACTGCGATGATGATGATAGCTCCACGGATAACATACTGAAGATAAGCATTTACTCCGAGGAAGTACAGACCATAGTTGATAGCCTGAAGAATAACTGCACCAAGTACAACACCCTGTACCGTACCGATACCACCATTGAAAGATACACCACCGATTACGCAGCTTGCGATAGCATCCTGCTCGTAGTTGAAACCTGTTGAAGTACCAACAGACTGAATACGTGCACCCTCAAGGAATGAACCGATACCGTACATGATACCCGCATAGATGAACACGCTCATGATCGTCTTTGTAACACTGATACCTGATACTTCTGCAGCCTCTGTGTTTCCGCCGACTGCGAACATATTCTTTCCGAATGTTGTCTTGTTCCACATTACCCATGTAAATGCTGCAAGAGCAAGGAAGATGACAACGAGCCACGGAAGTCTGAATACTCCCAGGTCAATGGATGCTGTGGCAATCTTTGTATATTTTGCATCAAATGAAGAAAGAGCCTGCGTTGAACCTGTCGGCTGATTCTCGATATACATACAGCTGAGTCCGTAACAGATAAGGGATGTACCCAGTGTAACGATGAACGGATGCATATGAAGTTTAGCCATACCGAAACCATTGAATGCGGAAACAGCTGTTGCAACAACGATACAGATCAGAAGCGCGATAAGGATCGTTCCTACTGTAACTTCCGGAATCTGAGGATAGTATCTTGAAGGGAAAGATACTGCCTGCAGTATAGAAGCTGCGATAGCTGCAGTAAGGCCAAGAAGACGACCTACAGAAAGATCGGTACCTGCAAGAACGATAATTCCGGCAACTCCAAGTGCAAGAATACCCTTTGTTGAAGCCTGCTTAAGAATATTAATGAAGTTTCCTATAGAAAGGAACTTAGGATTAATCGCAATAATTACAATAAGTATTGCCAGTAAGATAAGGTAAAGTGCATACTTAAGCAGCAACTCACCAATATTATATTTCTTCTTTTCCATAACTAATCTCCTTTATACGTACTTAGCCTGGAGGGCCATGATTGTCTCCTGCTCGCCTTCTATTCCGCCGAAGTCCTTGCCACGCTCTACTATACCGGCCAGCTGACCATTACTCATTACAAGGATACGATCACAGATACCGATGAGTTCAGGCATCTCGGAAGAAATAAAGCAAACTCCCTTACCCTGACAGGCAAGTTCCAGCATCAACTCATAAATCTCATACTTGGCACCTACATCGATTCCTCTGGTAGGTTCGTCCAGAAGAAGTATATTCGGTTCAGTAAGCAGCCAGCGGCTGAAAATAACCTTCTGCTGATTACCTCCGGAGAGATTCTTGATAAGAGTCTTCTGGGTAGGAGTCTTAGTTTTTAATCTTTCAATATATTCGGCTGTGTCCTTCTGCATCTCTTTATCAGAAAGGATCATTCCGTGCTTGTAGTTTTTCAGGTTCGCGATAACTGAGTTGAACATGATATTTCCGTATGGGAAGATACCTGTTGCACGTCTCTCCTCTGTAACCATAGCGAAACCGTTTCTTATAGATTCTTTCGGAGTCCTGTTCTTAACCTCACTGCCGTTAACAGTTATTGTTCCTGATGCCTTCTCCATAGAACCGAATATGGTGCTGAGAAGCTCTGTTCTTCTTGATCCTACCAGACCTGCGATTCCAAGAACTTCACCCTTTCTCAATTCGAAGGAAACATTATGGCATGTCGGTTCATACTTACCCGTGAGGTTCTCGACCTTCATCATGATTTCATAACTCGGTGAATTGGTTTTTGCAGGGAAACGATTAGACATATCTCTGTTAACCATTCGCTTAATGATGACATCTGTAGTCAGTTCTGATGTCGGGTCTGTAGATTCCCATTTACCGTCTCTCATGATGGTTACTTCGTCCGATATTCTCATGATCTCGTCCATCTTATGAGAGATGTAAATGATACCTACACCCTGAGCTGTAAGCTTCTTCATTATTCGGAACAGATGCTCAACTTCGTCCTGAGTAAGTGAAGATGTCGGCTCATCAAGAACAAGTATCCTGGCATTATAGGAAACAGCCTTCGCTATCTCAAGCATCTGCCTCTGGGATACAGTATATTTACCGATGTTCTTTGAAACATCAACATTAATATCCAATTCATTCAATATCGCCTCGGTATCTTCTCTCATTTTCTTAGCATCAACGAAAGGTCCCTTCATCGGGAAACGTCCGAGCCAGATATTTTCCATAACGCTGCGGTAAAGCACCTGGTTAAGCTCCTGATGCACCATAGCTACTCCATTATCAAGGGCATGTCTCGGATTAAGGAAACTTACTTCCTTTCCGTCTACCTTGATGGTTCCAGAATCTTTCTTATAAATACCGAAAAGGCATTTCATAAGTGTAGATTTTCCGGCACCGTTTTCGCCCATAAGAGCATGTACGGTTCCCGGTCTCAGCTTAAGCTGAGCATGATCGAGTGCCTTGACACCCGGGAACTGCTTATCGATGTCGATCATCTCAAGCAAATATTTGTTTTCTTCCAAATTTTCCACCCGATCCTTTTCTTTTTTAATGAGTAGGTGCCCTGTATTTCAAGGGCACCCAATAATAGTTTTTAAATTAAATTAAAATCACTCTTTTGTGATCTTTGCGTATGGAATACGAACTGAGAAGCCGTCATCAGCCTTCTTATAGTCTGTTCCCTCTAACCAGTCTTTTCCAAGAGCTCCGTTGATTGCCATGTAAATGTTGCACTTACCCATAGCATCGCCATCCTGCTTTACAGTACCTGTAAGCTTGCCGTTGTTGATTGCTTCAATAGCTGTATCTGTTGCATCAACACCGATAACTACTACTTCGTCACCGCCATCGCCAAGATTGTATCCAACTTCGTTAAGAGCTGCTATAACACCGATAGCCATATCATCGTTGTTACAGAAAATAACTTCCATATTCTCTACGCCAAGAGAAGGAATAAGAGCTGTCATAGCATCCTGTGCCTTAGCTGTATCCCACATACATACCTGTGTCTCAACCATCTCATTAAGATTTACACCAAGCTCGATTGCTCTCTTAGCTGAGTACTCTGTACGTGCAATAGCCTCTGCGTTGTTCGGCTCGCCCATGAACTCGATATAGTTGATCTTTCCGTCTCCGTTTCTGTCGATACCAGGATTCTTTTCTAGAAGCTCTGCAAGAATCTCGCCCTGCATGATACCAGCCTCTTCCGGTTTTGTTCCGATGAAGATAGAGTTGTTGTCTGTTACAAGTGATGAATCGTTCGGCTCCTTGTTATAGAAGAAGAATGGAACCTTATTCTGCTTACCAAGATCTGCAAGATACTGTCCTGCAGATGTATCACAGAGGTTAATGATAATCAGATCCTTATCTGCCGCAAACATAACATCTGCCTGGTTATTCTGAGTTGCCTGATCATCATTACCGTCCTGCATCTCAAGGTTAACCTTTACACCGAGCTCTTTGCCGATTTCCTCAGCATATTTCTCCATTGCAACACGTACTGATGATCCGTATGTATCTGAATACTTCCATACAAGAACACCAATGTTGATCTCGTCTTTCTTTGCTGCCTGTTTTCCACCGCATGCTGCAAGAGAAAGAACCATAATAGCTGCCAATACGATAGCCAAAACTTTCTTCATTCTTTTTTCCTCCACAAAATTTTTAAATCCTGACATGCATACTTCCACACATCAAGATTGATTGTTATTATAGTATCTCATAAACAGGACAATTTGTCTACAAATCCGAAGAAATTAACATTAATTGATATTAATTATTGACAAAAATGCGCAATAGCTTACCGCGAAATATCTCAAAGCCTTATGATCCGATTATGCTTGACTCCCTACCGCATTTAAGAGTATAAATACATAAGAAGAATAATGTTTTTGATGAGAACAGCATATTCATCATAACGGAAAGGAATAACTATGGAAATTATCAGATTCAAAAAGTCACATGCGTCATTGTTCACACTCACAAACAAGAACGGCATGAAGGTCGTGCTTACTGATATCGGTGCAGATATCGTCAGCATCATAGTTCCCGATAAGAACGGTGATCCTGTTGACGTTGCTCTCGGATATGATGAGCCGGAGCATTATGCAAACAACGGAACAACCTTCGGAGCCATAGTAGGAAGATTTGCAAACCGTATCGGAGGATCGAAGTTTACATTGAACGGTATTACATATGAGCTTGATGTAAATGACAATGACAACTGTCTCCACGGTGGTTTCGATAAATGGTATAACCGTATGTGGTTCCCGCAGCCGGATGAAGCAGGCAACTGTGTAAAGTTCAGCCTGTTCTCACCTGACGGTGACCAGGGTATGCCGGGAAATGCTGTCATAACCGTTACATATACTCTTACAGAAGACAATGCACTCAGCATTCATTACACAGCAGTATCAGACAAGGATACATACTTCAATCTGACAAATCACAACTATTTCAACCTCAGCGGACAGGGCACGGATACTATGACCGATCATACTATGTGGATCGATTCGGATAAAGCCACTGCCATTGACTCACAGCTTATCCCGACAGGCGAGATAGTTGACATCAGGGGAACAGCGCTTGACTTCACGACAGAGAAAGTTATCGCACAGGACATCGATTCAGACGAAGAAGCCATAAAGCTCGGCGGAGGATTCGATCACAACTTCATCCTCAACGACCCTAATCCTGACAAAGCATTTGCCAGAGCGGCAAGCCCGAGAACAGGCATCGTTATGGAAGTATTCACAGATCTTCCTGCAGTTCAGTTCTACAGCGGAAACTTCATGGGATCAGATCCGAACGGCAAAGGCGGAAAAACATATGCACGCCGCGGCGGATTCTGTCTGGAAACACAGTATTATCCCGACACACCAAACCACGCAAACTTCCCGAGTGACTTATTCAAGGCCGGACAGGCTCTTGATTCAACAACAGTTTATAAATTCTCAGTAAAATAAACATTGAAGGAGGCTATGTAAATGGCAAAAAAGATGACATTTGCGATTTTCGTAACTAACAGAGGTTTCATGCCCGGTGAACTCATCCACGGAGCACGCGAGGACATGAAGAAAGCCGTTAAAAAAGCCGGCTATGACTACATCATCATGGATGAGAAGCTCACACGTTTCGGCGGAATCGAGACACGCGACGAGGGAATCCTCTATGCGGAGTGGCTCAAGAAGAATGAAAGCAAGTATGATGGTGTCATCCTCTGCTGCCCTATCTTCGCAGACGAAAACGGCGCTGCATGGGCACTCAAGGACTGCAAGAAGCCTATACTTATCCAGGCATATCCGGATGAGATCGGCAAGATGGATTTCAAGTACAGACGTGATGCATACTGCGGAAAATTCTCCGTAACAGATGTATTCGACCAGTATGGTATCCTGTACTCACTTACAAAATCATGGGTAGTTGATCCGCTTACAAAGGAATTCACACAGGATCTTCACGATTTCGCCGCAACATGCCGCGTTGTTAACAAGCTTCGTGACTGCAACATCGGTGCCATCGGTGCAAGAACAACAGCATTCAAGACCGTACGTTTTGATGAAGTTGCATGCCAGAAGTACGGTATCAACATCGAATCCTTCGATCTTTCGGAGCTCGTATTCGAGGTAGGAAAGCTCAAGGATACGGACAAGAAGGTTGCAGCCAAGATCAAGACTCTTCATGCTTATTCAAACTTTGCAAATGTTCCTAAGAAAAACCAGATCACACTTGCAAAGATCGGTGTTGTTATTGATAAGTACATCGAAGATTACCATCTTGACGCCATCAGCCTCCGCTGCTGGAACGAGATGGAGACCATCCTTCGAGTATGTCCGTGCGTTCTCCTTTCAGAACTCAACGACCGCGGTATCACAGCATCATGTGAGATGGATGTTGAATCATGCATCGCCATGTACGCAATGAAGCTTGCTTCTGACGGTCCTACGGCATGCCTTGACTGGAACAACAACTACGGTACAGATCCGAACAAGGTTGTCCTCTTCCACTGCGGCCCTGTCGCTCAGTCGCTTATGGCAGGCAAGGGAACAGTTCTCGAGCACAAGATGTTCGCAAAGAACGATCCGGGTTCAGGATGGGGAACCAATGAAGGCCGTATCGCCGCATTCCCGTGCACGATCTCAAACTGCAAGATCAGAGACGGCAAGATCAACCTTTACGTATCAGAAGCCGAGATGACAGCTGATGAGATCGAAGACGGATACTTCGGTGTTTCCGGAGTCTGTGAGATCCCTGATCTCCAGTGCAAACTTGAAAAGCTTGCCCGCGGCGGATTCAAGCATCACACAGCAATCGGTAAGGGACATATGAAGAAAGTCCTTACAGATGCTTTCAAGTATTACCTTGGTTACAACGTAGTCGAGATCGACTGATAAAAAGTACACATATCGAATGAAAGACCCGGTCGGGGCTGACCATCTTCGAGAGCTTCCCTCTCAGGACATGCTAAAGCGAATCGTCCTTCAAGGGAACTCCCGCATCGGTCAGCTCAGGCCGGGTCTTATATTAAGATTGTTACTTATTTCTTCAGCAGATCTCTGATTTCCATAAGAAGCTTGATATCCTCACCCGGCTCAGCCGGTGTTTCGGGAGCGGCTTCTTCCTTCTCCTTTGCAGCCATAGCGGCAGCCTTCTCGTTGAACTTGTTGAAAGCTTTGAGAATAAAAAACAGAACAAGTGCCGTAAGCAGGAATGTTATGATGGCATTGATGACAGCTCCGATACCGAAGCTCGCCTCCCCGACAGTCACTGTAAGGCCTGAAAAATCGATCCCGCCGCAGATAATTCCGATAAGCGGAGAAATCAGATTCTCAACTATACTGTTTACTATCGCAGTAAAAGCACCACCTATGATGATACCGACTGCCATGCTCATTACGTCGCCCTTACTGATAAACTCTTTGAATTCCTTTGCAAACCCTTTCATCTCATTTCCCCTTCTTTAATTGTTTTTTATTATTCCCATCCTGACAGGTAAGCTTCCTGCTCCTTCGTCAGAACGTCAACATGCATTCCGTTTCCTTCAAGTTTAAGTCTCGATACCTCATCATCAATTTCCCGAGGAATATTGTAGAGCTTCTTCTCCAGATTCCTTCCATTTTTTGCCAGATATTCAAGACCAAGTGCCTGAATAGCAAAACTTGTATCCATAATCTCTGCAGGATGTCCGTTTCCTGATGCAAGATTCACCAATCTTCCTTCAGCAAGAAGGTTCAGCGTTCTTCCGTCCGGCATCTCATATCCGACTATTTCTTCCCGTCGCTTGTATACACGCTTTGACATCTTCTCAAGTTCTTTGATATTTATCTCAACATCGAAATGTCCTGCATTGGACAGGAATACATTATCCTTCATGACCGCAAAATGTCTTTTTGTAATAACATCACAGCAACCTGTAACAGTAACGAATATATCACCTTCCTTTGCCGCCTCATCCATGGTCATGACCCTGCAGCCATCCATCGATGCTTCAAGAGCCTTGATCGGATCAATCTCGGTAACGATCACATTGGCGCCCATTCCCTTCGCTCTCATAGCAGTTCCTCGTCCGCAATATCCATATCCGGCGATAACGACATTTTTACCGGCTACCAGCAGATTGGTCGTATGCATTATCGCATCCCATACCGACTGTCCGGTTCCATACTTATTGTCATAATAATGCTTGCATTTTGCATCGTTTACATTAAGCATAGGAAATGCAAGCATTCCAGCCGCTTCTCTGGCTTTCAGTCTATGAATACCGGTCGTGGTTTCTTCTCCGCCGCCGATCACATTTTCAGCAAGCTGCGAATAGTCGCCATTAAACAAATTCAGAAGATCTCCTCCGTCATCAATAAAAAGATGCGGTTTGCACTCAATGGCTTTTACAAGAAGTTCTGTGTATTCTCTTGCATCAACACCATGCTTTGCATAAGTATTGATTCCAAGCGACGCCAGCCCTGCTGCAACATCATCCTGTGTGGACAGCGGATTACATCCCGTTGCATGAACCTCAGCTCCTCCTGCGGCAAGTACCGTTGCGAGATAAGCAGTCTTGGCCTCCATATGAATGGACATTGATATCTTCAAACCCTCAAAAGGCTTTTCAATCTCAAATCTTTTTTTAATTGCAGACAATGCAGGCATAAAATCCTTAACCCACTCTATCTTCATTCTGCCATAATCAGCAAAGCTCATATCTTTTACTATACTCATAATCATATCCTCCGGACGTATCAATCTCCTGTCTCATCAATCGGATGATTCTGCCTGATGAAATTCAGAAAATCATCCGGTCTGTAATTGATAATTAACTCCTCCGGGAAATCCAGATCATCGATGATATCCCCAATCCTGTCCACTCTTCCGATACCGCTTGTATGATGGGCATCAGAGCTCAGAATTAACTGTATATTCATCTTCCTTGCCAGCTTCAGGATTTCAACTATATGTTCCTTTGCGTGAGGCCTGATTCTATTGAGTATCAATGAATTGTTATTGATCTCAAGCAAAGTGTGATACTCTTTGCCTGCCTTCAGCAATGTCGCATAATCAGCCTCCACCGCATCAGGATGAGAAATGATATCAATATCCGGATTTTTGATACAGCTCAGGTATGCATTGGTATTATAAACCGGATCATTGCGTTGTTTGAATTCACCCATCTTGTTTGCATGAACTCCGGCGATCCTCACATCCAGACAATTGATATGTCTCTGATCCATATCAAGAGTACCCTTATCATCCAGAATATTCAATTCGCAACCAAGAAGCAGCCTGATACCATACTGTACTCTCGGAACAAAATGATAACATGAGAAATATATCGCCTCGCAGGAGCCTTCCATCATCGGACCGTGCTCTGCAAGTCCGAAAACCTCAATGTTTTTCTCTGCGGCCGCACGAACCATCTCATCAAGTGTATTAAATGCATGACCGCTTGCTATAGAATGCGTGTGCACATCAAGTTTAACAGGTCTCATTATTCAAGCCTCATATCTATACTAAGTTTATTACTTTCATATTTCACATCCGCTATCGCTCCGGATATCAGCGGCATCATAGGCGGCAGATGTCCGATATCGACATCCATGATAACAGGAACATCGTATTTCCCAAGAAGTCCGATTACTGCATTTATCCTGTTCATCCCCATCATATCCTCATCAAAATGCAGTGCCCTGCCAATCAGGAAGCCTTTTACATGACCGAACCAACCAGCATTCTCAAGCTGCCACAGCACCCGTCTTATACTCATCGGGTTTAAATCACACGACTCCAGGAACCATATTATTCCATCATCTTTATACTTCTCTGCAAATGCTGCCGACCTGTCAAATTCCGTCCCGCATAGCATAGACAAAATATCCAGACAGCCTCCTATCAGTCTCCCGCTGAACTCAACAGATTCTGTCAACACACTGCCATAAAATGCACTCATACATGACGGTTCTGTATCATTCATCGGATCACATGGGTCAGATTCAGTCCCATCCGGGTGTTCTCTTTCTGTTCGCTCCCAGAAAGCATAGCTCTCCATCGACAGCGTCTCTCCACGAAGCAGCATAAGCGCATCCTCTGCGGATCTGTGTACCGGTTTCTTTCCAAACTGAGATACACAGGGGCCGTATATTGCTGCCGTATCACAAAGAACAGGCAGAGTATATGTCAGATTTGTATTGTCCGAATAACCCATAAACCACTTTGGTTCAGTCTGGGCTATCTCTTTAAAATCCACAAAAGGCAGATCCTCGCACATCGTCTCACCGCCGCCGCAGGATATGATTACGTCACTTCTGTCATTCACGAAGAAATCATTGATCTCCTCTGCACATTTTTGCGCTGTATTACTTTTCCCGATGCCTGACTCTTCACGGCAATTCGGACCGATCACACAAGTATATCCCTTTTTTTCAAAAAATTTCAGTGCTTCATCAAAGCATTTTCCATGCCATTCATCGGCGCAGCCAAAGGAAGGTGCGATAAATCCGATTTTTCCGTTTTCTTTTAAAAATTCCGGATATCTCATTTTTACCTCAGTTTGATATCATTATCATACGGATGTCTGATTTATTCCGTTCTTCTGACAATCACTTTTTAATTCATTCAGGGTTTCTTCATCCATGCTTCCGTAAAACCTTCTAAGTATCCTTATCGTACATATAGGACGAACAAAAACCCAGATCACATAAACAATTATAAGGGAAACCAGTGTCAATACTACTGCCTCTACAGGATTAAGTCTCATTTCCTGGTATTCTTCCGAAATTTTCAGTAAAAAGTGCCCCGCCTTCAACACTGTCTGATTGCTTTCAATAAGATTTAATATCAGACTTCCAAGTCCAATAACTGCAACAACCGTTGCAAGGAACACAGCAAAAATGTTTAAAATCATGAATCCAATCAGATGTTTCAGATTCTTAAAAAATATATGTCCGCCTTCGATAAGGCCTTCCTTAGTATCTTTATCCTGATGGCAGAAGGCCCATGAGGTCATACATGGTCCCAGATAGGGAATCAAGCCACTAAGAAGAAACAGCACCATAGAACGAACCTTAGGACCCCAGTCACTCCTCTGACTTGCATCCTTGATTCTCACCAAGTCAGCCAGGGCTCTGAATCCTTCTCCAAACAAAATCAGAAAAGACATAACCGGAAATGATCTCAAAGCTATTTTCTGACCCTCTTCGACACATGGCTGTGGAATATTGTTATGAAGTATTGCTTCAGTCATTATCGCAGTATGAGCTGCTCTCATTGGTTCAATCGGTAATATTGCAATAAAGAAAAAAGCAAAAACTCCCAAAACGATTCCAATCCATGAAATGAAACCAAAGGTAGGATTTCTAAACAGAAAACTGATAAGCTGATCCAGAAGACAAAATACAACAATAACCATAATAGCAGCCACTGTGCCTCTTACATAAAGAAACAATCGCCTCCATCCAAAGCCTAAAGTCTTATTATATAATTCTTTGTTGGAAATATTCCCTATCATTTGCTGTCTCTCTTCCAAAAAGACCTGCTTCCCACAGAAGCAGGTCCTCTGACTTTGTCAATGCGACAACCCGTGTCATTTTTTTAATTTATCAAACTCAGCTTTTGCCTTAGACATCTGAATTGAAAGAACGATCATGGTGATTCCGAAACACATCATAGCTGCAGCTATGATAATATCTATTGAAAGAAAAGCTATCAGCGGATTTCCGGCAACCATCATTCCAAGGAAAACTACGATGATACTAAGAGCAAGTGACCATCCCCATCCTGGAACTCCCTGACTCTTCAACGCGAAAGCTCCGAAGATTCCGTTGATTCCTTCAAAGATAAAGGCAAATGTGAACAGGAATATAAGAATAGAATCTGAAAGAAACGGAACTGCTGCGATGAAAATACCCAGGGCAAGGACAAGAAGTGAACCTACAAGGTTCCATCCCCATGCCGGAATCTCATTGCGTCTTGCTATAACTGATATTACTCCGAGAACACCTACAACAATAAAATTAATGATTCCGAAAATTCTTGCTACTTCAAATCCTGATCCCGGATTTGCAATAAGAATAATTGAAAGGATAACCGAAATAATACCAATGATAAAAACCAACCACCATTTCTTAAGAACATCCGCTAATTTGTTTACCATAATAAATCCTCCATGTATAAAAAGCTCATATCATTATATCAGAAAACAATCTATAAGTCGATTATTCCATGCTTTTTTCTGCAAATTCCGATTTGAGTGTTCTCGGTTTAAGCTCTGCTGCGGTTTTATTCTCAACCGGTACTGTTGTATATGTACCGAATACATATGCCTGTCCGTTGAGTGTTACAGATACATTGCCGAGAATCAGAATTGCAAGATCAAGAAAAAATCCAATCAATGCACCAAAAAGGATATACATCAAAACGCCAAGCACTGTTGAAATCAAAAGTACAATCACATTTTCAACAAAAAGTACTAAGATGTTTTTTATTGTCACTACGCTTGTAAATCCGGGCCTGTCCTTCCCTGCCACGAGCCATTCAGCCAGCAGTGTAAGGAAACAAAATGCAATAGGATAAACACAGAGGAATACAGTTCCAACGATCTTCAGAAACGGAACATAGAAGAAGTATCCTATAAGTACAAAGTAGAGTATCATGAACACATTTCTTACGAAGATCTCGAAAATCGCCTCTACAGCTCCTCTTTTCGCCTTGTTCCTTGCAAGCATAAATACCACATCATGGCTTACGACAATCCCGATAAGTAATAAAACCACAAAAATCAAAATATCCCTTGCAAGCTTTAATACTCCAATTCCGAGATTTGAGATAAATGTTAACACATAGCCGACATAATTTCCTGTCACACTGCCAAGTGCATCAAAGAAATTCCCCTTGCCCTGAAAAGCATGTCCTATAGGTTCAAATGAAAGGCTATTCTCAGAGATATAGTTTCCAAGTTCCTTTCCGATAGTTGATATGCTTTCCGAAGCTCCGTTTACCAGAAGTGTCGTACCTACAAGCAGTGTAATAAACAGAATTCCGAGAATCATGATGAGAAACCGCATATTCTTCCAATATGTCTTAAGAGATGCTTTAATCATACTTCCTCCTCAGTTCTTGAATGAATGTATCGGTGCAGGGATTCTGCCTCCGCGATTTACAAAACCAGCACATGAATAAGTATTTACCGGCATGATAGGAGCATATCCGAGAAGTCCGCCGAAATTAACTGTTTCTCCAACAGTTTTTCCGGCTACAGGAATCAGCCTTACAGCCGTTGTCTTTGCATTGATCATACCGATTGCAGACTCATCTGCTATGATTCCTGATATAGTCTCTTCTGATGTATCACCGGGTATTGCTATCATATCAAGTCCTACCGAGCATACACAAGTCATAGCTTCAAGCTTTTCTATAGTCAGTGCTCCCATCGCAGCTGCTTCTATCATTCCACGGTCTTCACTTACAGGTATAAATGCGCCTGACAAACCTCCTACATATGAGCTTGCCATCACACCACCTTTTTTGACCTGATCGTTGAGGATAGCAAGAGCTGCAGTAGTACCCGGTGCTCCGACTCTCTCCAGTCCCATTCCTTCAAGTATCTGAGCCACTGAATCACCGACAGCAGGTGTCGGTGCCAGAGACAGATCAACTATTCCGAACGGGACATTAAGCCGTGCCGCTGCCTCCTGAGCAACCAGCTGACCGACGCGTGTTACCTTAAAGGCCGTCTTCTTTACCGTCTGACACAGTACCTCAAAGTTTTCTCTCCTCACATTCTCTACCGCTGCCTTTACGACACCCGGTCCACTGACTCCGACATTTATTACTGTATCTCCCTCAGTTACACCATGGAAAGCTCCTGCCATAAATGGATTATCATCCGGGGCATTACAGAATACCACCAGCTTTGCACACCCGAAGGAATCTCTGTCTGCTGTTCTGACAGCAGTTTCTTTGATGATATGTCCCATGAGCCTGACGGCATCCATATCTATTCCGGTTCTTGTAGAGCCTACGTTTACCGACGAACAGACTATATCGGTTTCAGCAAGTGTCTCGGGAATAGAATTTATCAGAAGCCTCTCCGCAGCAGTCATTCCTTTTGTTACAAGTGCCGAATAGCCGCCGAGAAAATTGACTCCGACATCCTTTGCAGCTTTATCCAGTGTCCTTGCTATGCGTACAAAATCATCTGTATTTTTACAGCATCCTGATCCAACCAGCGAAACCGGTGTAATGGATATTCTCTTGTTTACGATAGGAATACCGAAATCCTTGGATATCTCATCTCCGGTCTCTACCAGTCTGCCAGCTGTTCGGGTTATTTTGTCATATATCTTGTCACATGTACGGCTGACGCTTTCAGAAGCACAATCCATCAGATTGATACCCATAGTTATGGTTCTCACATCCAGCAGATCCTGCTCTATCATTTTATTAGTCTCAAGAACTTCTCTTAAACTTGGCATATCCTGCTCCTCAGATCCTGTGCATTTCAGTAAAAATCTCTTCCTTCTGAGCCAAGATTCTGAGACCCATATCATCTCCCAGAAGCTTAAGCTCATCGGCAATAACACCAAAAGCCTTCTCCGATCCCTTTGTATCGGCAATCACCATCATATTGAACATATCGGACACTATGGTTTGTGTGATGTCCAGAATATTTATATTATTGTCCGAAAGGTACGTACATACCCTTGCTATTATTCCGACCCTGTCCTTACCAACTACTGTAATAATTATCCTATCCATAATCCCTCCGCAGCGCTCAGTACCAGCCCTACGATAACGCTGTAAACATATATTATTCCGAGGATTGCAAGAACCCTTTTTTTGTTCTTTTCTGTTCTGATGAGTACCAATGTGCCTATTCCTGATCCGGCACACAATCCGGCAAACATAGATGCAAACGGAAGCTGGCCTGCTGCATACATCTGTGTAAGCAGAACTGAAGAAGCGCAGTTAGGTATCATACCGATAAGCGGCGTGATCAGAAACTGCATGACACCTGTCGATTGTATAAATCCGGCAATTCTTTCATCACCCACATACTCCACTGCAAGATTGATGAGAAGAAGTATGATAAAAATGGAAAGCATGATAATCCCGGTATGTCTTAAGGTTGCGATCAGCAGGCTTTCATGCTCATCGTGATCATGACAGTCAACCCTGGTACTGTTCTCTATATATCCGCCCTTAAGATCAGCCGGCAGCAGTCTTTTAACGGCAAAATCCGTAAGAAAACCTGCTATCAGTGCAAACACCAGCTTCATTACCAGAAGCAGTATCAGACTTTTCCAGCCCTCCGGTGTCGCTATCAACAGCGGTACCGCCTCGTCTGATGTAGAGATAAACACAGCCACCAGCGTTCCAAGTGTGATAACATTGCCGGAATAAAGATCTGCCGCCATTCCTGAAAACCCGCACTGAGGTATAAGTCCCAGAAAAGCACCCGGTACAAATCCAAATCTTCCGCCTCCTGCTAGCGCCTGCTCTATCCGGTCTGACTGCGACCTCTCTATGTACTCTATCACAAAGTATGCTGCCAGTAAAAATGGCAGCATTTTCAGGCAATCAAGAAATGTATCCAGTAATACTTCTAAAAACACTCTGTCAGTCCCCCGTCGTTATAAAATCAAGTATATTGTAATTAATTTACCGGAATTTATCAAGCAAAGACTGATGTCCTGACTTCGGGAAGTTCGCGTCCTTCAAAGAATACTCTCCTGACGTGAAAGCCTTCATCCACCATCACTATATCAGCCCTTTTTCCGGGCTCTATGGAACCCCTTTCATCATCAAGTCCCAGTGCAGCAGCCGAATTTGTCGAAGCACACTTGAATGCAACTCTTATATCCGCTCCCGTAGCTTTCATGAAATTGGCAGCGCAATCAGCCACAGTAAGACGGCTTCCGAAAAGTCTTCCCTCTTTTCCGACATTTATATCCCTTGAACTTCTTAAATCGTTCTCAGGATATTCTTCAGGATTAAGGTCTGCCCTTTTATGATAAGTACAGTCAGATACAAGTATGATATGATCCTCTCCGGCACATTTAAGCGCCAGTCTCTGACTTGGAGAAGTGACATGTACTCCTCTGACATCGGATATTATTTCATAATAAAGGTCCGGTATTCCAAGAACCACATACGACACTCCGTCCTGCGGATCAGCCGTCATATCAAAAGCATGTATGCCCTTGTAATTACCTGTCGCATCAAATAGATGTGTAACTATCTTAAGTCCCTTCCCGGCCGAACGGTATATACTGTCCGGATCAGCTGCAGTATGGCCGATATCCATCACAACTCCGTATTTAAGTATGATATTCTCCACTTTTTCAGCATAATCCATCTCCGGTGCATAAGTACAATGCAGAACATGACCCTGTCCTGCCTCAAACAATCTCTCGAAGACCTCATCTGCATACTTCCAGGCATACTTTCTGCCTGCCCCAAGTCTGTAATTGATATAAGGACCCTCCAGATGTATTCCGACTATAGAATTGTGTCCTTCATCTATAGCATTGTTACACTGCTCTATTATCGACAGATATCTCTCCATTCGCAGAGAGTAGGACGGTGACGGAGTTATCGCGGTTACACCGTGTTTGAGATGTGCATCTGCCACCGCTCTGGTGTTATCTATGATGTCATAGCCTTCTCCATACTGATGGTATCCGTGCACATGCTCATCTATAAGTCCGGGGCCGATAAAAAGTCCCCCTGCATCGATTATTTCGCAATTTTCCGGGATATTCACATCACCTGCTGCTTCGATGCGTTCTCCATTAAGCAGTACTGTACCTTCGGAAATTCTGTCCTTGTATACAATTTTACCATTGATTAATGCTTTCATATGAACACTCAAAAATATACTTTTCTGCTCCGGTAAATACAGAGGCTACATACCTGTAAGCAATATCAGTATATCAGTTTTAGCACACAAAAGCTATAAACACCAGTACATACAGATAATACTACGAGGCTCAGCCTCTTGAATTATCTATAATAGAATGGCATAATTTAAATATAGTTTTTCAGGGAGATTAATTTATGGAAGCAAAAATAAGGCAAAATCAGGATATACTGAAAATAAGCGGGAATGCACTGATTATCCTGGGATTATGGACTATCGTAAGACTGTTTCTGCTTAAATTTCTGGACCCGGAATTATTACATCACTTTCTAACCGCTTCAAATATTGAATACAAAGATCCTGTGATTTATGACATTCTGTTTTCTATTGTGATAATAGCGCTCGCTATTGACCTGGTTTTCAGATTATTTATAGGGCTGTCATCCATATCTGAAGGTAAAGGAAAGAAAAAGTCTCCGGTATACATCATATTTGCCATACTGTATATATTTGCCTGTCTCTCTACAGATATCTATGTTATTGCTACTATTCCTGATTCACAGTCTAAACTGTCTTCGATATCATCTTTGCTCATAGACCTTACCTCATGTCTGGCACTGGTAGCTATCACAGTTTCATCAATTTCCATCAGGGTATTGAGAAAAAAGTCGGAGAAAGCAACCGCCGCATGATTCTGATAATATAAAAAACACGGAGAATTAATATGTTTCTGGATTTTCATTATTACGCAACATATTGTGCCGCTTACCTCGCAGGATATTCTCATGAGGAAAGCCTTGATGTGGCCTATTCAGCCGCGTTTGTAGACAACTGTACCCTCACCCTTCTTAAAAAGCTGAAAGGACCGAGAGCCGCAGTCACCACTCAGTATATCGCCGAAATGGTAGATGATCTGGACAGTATCAACGGACTTCAGGAGATTGCCCGCATATGGTGTTCCTATCATTTCCTTCCGTATGATCTATATGCTGACAGTAAGAGACGTCCTAAAAGATATATGGACAGATACCGTCTTATCTGTAAGCCCAACGGTGATCTCGTAGCTGAAACCGTAAAACTTGCGAAAGATTCAAATCTGCAGGCTGTCGGTATAGCCATGCATGTCCTTGCGGACACCTGGGCTCACAGCAATTTTGCCGGAGTTGGCTCCAATGTTATCAATGATATCAATTCTTATTTTTATGAGATCATCGAAAAAGACGGTGAAACCATCGAGCGTAAGGTTGAATTCCGCCCCGTCGGTGAAGACTTCGAAAACAGCAGATATTCAGCAAGCATCGGTCAGGACAGTGAAGCATCCATCATGTGCATAGGTCACGGAAGACTCGGGCACATTCCGGACTACAGCTACATTCACTATAAATATATGCCGGCCTGGGGCGATTACAACATCATAGAAAAGAATAACCCCGAAGATTATTATCATGCATTCTGTCAGATGATATATGCTATGAAATTCCTTCGCGGTGAAATAACTGAATTCAAAAAGGATACCTACGCGGAGGAACCTGCTGCTGGCTGGAAGGATGAGATCATGTCTATGCTTAAGACACGCCAGTATGATCATGATAAAGAGTGGAAGGAAATGTGTACCAGAATAACAGGCAACACTATCGATCCTTTTGATATCTCAAAATACCAGGATGAATATCTGAATGCTGCAGCGACTCAGAAGGACGATACTGTTCTGGGAAGATTCTTCATTGCTGCAATGAAACAGAAAAGTATGGTAACGCACCATATATATGAATCCGGAAACAAACTTGCGGGAATTTCAATTGATTTCAACAAAACGGGCTTCAAAGGTATTGATGATTTCAGAAAGCTCCTTAATTCACTGAAGGGAGGACAGAAAAATGAGTAAATTCCAGAAGATCGTATCGATACTGAAATCGATTCTTATTATAATCATCGGATTGCTTATGATCATATCTCCATCTGACGGTTTCTCTATACTGATTCTGATACTTCAGCTGGGACTGCTGATATCCGGAATAAAACTCCTCGTTTACTATTTTTCTATGGCAAGATATAAGGTCGGAGGTCTGAGCACGCTTTACAAGAGCATCATCGTTATAGACTCTGCTCTTCTGCTTTTCAGTTTTTCGACTGCTCATCCGAAACTGGTTATGGCTTTACTTATCATAGCCATAGCATTTGAAGGTGTAGTCTTCATCATGAAGGCCATGAAATCCAGAACACTTGAGTATTCCTCATGGAAAACTCAGCTTCTGCATGGTTTGATTTATTTTGTTATTGCGATACTTTGTCTGTTCTTTATGGACAATACTACAATCAGCACAATACTGTTTGCTATCGGACTGATAGCATCTGCTGTTTCAGACATCATCACATCTGTCAAAAAGACAGAAATAATCTATATCGGCTGACAGTACACATGCTTTCAGAAACCTTTTGTGCATTTGTCCAGTCAATATGCTGATACTATAACTATAAATGAGACTTGATCATTATCTGAGTGCTGTCGGACTTGGTACCCGCAGTGAAGTAAAAAAAATAATAAGCAAAGGATGTGTCTGCGTTGATGGTGCCGTCGTACGAGATTTCGGTCTGAGGCTTGATGAAGCATCTGCATCGGTCACATGTAACGGCAGGGTACTTTCATTCAGGCCTTTTGTTTATTTTATGCTGAATAAGCCGCAGGGAGTTATATCCGCCAGCAGGAGGGATCTGCGCAATCAGAATGAAATCTGTGTTGTAGACCTGATAAAAGAAGAAAAACATCGTGAATTATTTCCTGTCGGACGACTGGATAAGGACACAGAGGGACTTCTGCTGATCACAGATGACGGAAAGCTCGCACATGACCTGCTCGCACCCAAAAAGCATGTTGATAAAACCTACTACGCAGAGCTGCGTCAGAATCCGGATATCAGGGACATAAAGCATATCGAAGAGGGAATAGACATCGGAGATGACAGAAAAACTCTGCCTGCCAGAATAGAAATGATAGATGACCGCACCGTTTATATCACCATTCATGAGGGACGCTATCATCAGGTCAAGAGAATGTTTGAAGCAATCGGAAATGAAGTCACCTTTCTCAAAAGGATCTCCATGGGCTCGCTTAAGCTGGATACAGAGCTTGCCCCCGGAGAATACCGGGAGCTCACCTCCGAAGAACTGTCTGCATTAGCAGACCATACATAGATGTCCGGATTAGTTTCCACTCTTAATCAGTCTTAAATCTATTACATCAAACATATTGCTGTTTTTATTTATCAGCTGGATGCTGCCTACAGAAGTTCTTGAGCCCTCCTGTGCAATCAGATCCAGCACATCTGCGAATTTCTTCAGATCCTCCGGTGTAGTGTCCTTCAGTTCTTCCATTCCCTGCAGTATTCTCTCAAAAGTGTCCTTTCCCGTAAGAATATCACTGAGTGCCGTACCTGCTCCGGCAAAAGGTCCGTACGGAACAGCTATAGAACTGTAGGTTTTTGATATATAATTATTCATTTCATCCTGAGTAATATCCAGCTCACGAACTCTTGCTCCAAGTGAAGGTATAATCTCATTAAATGTTTCCGCAATCCTCGTATCTCTATAAGCCATAATTCCCAGTGTTTTACGCGAAACATTCATCTGTGGGTTATAAACACTGTTCTCATACCTCATAACAGGCACCAGAACCTCACTGGTCACTGCCTCGCCGCAGGCCACATATTTCATACTGTATTTTTTATTCAATAAATCAAACGGAATATGCACATAGTTATACATCGCAGACGAATCATATCCTATCGCAACATTCTTTGCGGTGATGCCTGAAAAATCACTTTGATCTGCCGCAGGATTTTGCACAGAACCGAGTCTTTTTCTGAATTCAAAGGTTTTTTCCTTTACACTGCTTATATTCTCCTCATTTCCGATTACAGTCAGGATCATATTGTTCTTATTCATGACATAGCTTCTGATAGTATTCAAATCGTCCTGAAGCCTGTCCGTATCATTATCCCTTATGGCCCCTATCTTTTCAGCAGTTATTCCGGCTGCAGCATTTATACAATGAAGCTTGAAAGCAGCTGTCTCGCTGAATGCCGCCTGCGCCGCAAGCATAGCCAGATCCTGCGGAGCAGAACTGTCCTTGATATTAGTTGAATGCTGCCGGCATAGATTTCTGAATTCCTCTGCCTGGTTTTCCAACGGATCTGTAAGTACTTCTGTAATGGAAGCATATGCATCATCCAGCTGATCCGGGAAGCAGGAAAAGTTTAAAACCATATATGGATGATAGCTTCCGTCTTCTTTTTCAATAACACCTAAAGAAGTATCAAATTCAGTCATATTTTTAGCAATCAGACCGACTATCTCACCGGAATCATGCTTTGCCGTAGGAAGCATATTTGAAAAGATATAGTAAACAGATGCCGTATCAATAAGCTCTGACGGCAGTGTTGATAAATCAAAATATATTGATGCCTTGATCAGGTCACTGTCAACTTCAGATGATACTATACGCATTCCATCAGCATTTTCTTCTGATGCTGTGAATCTTCTGACCTCTTCAGGCAGCGACTGAACATCCACAACGGTCACATCATCAAGCGATACATTTTTTTGATTATCGGCATTCCACTTATTGAAATCTGCCGTTTTTCTGACAAGTTCATCTATTTCATCATCGCTCATTGCCGCTTTCATAGCCGCAAGCTTCTGTCGGGATGCCTCTTCTTTTTTCTCTTTAAGTCCCGGTACTCCCTTACTAATGACATACACACTGTTGCCCGGATTGGAAAGATATTTTCTGAGAAGTCTGTCAAACTGTCCTTCATCATAATATCTTTTAATATTGTCAATAACCTCCAGTCTATCCAGATAACTGTCTGTTTTTCCAAATAAAGTATAATCTGTGGCTATCTGCATGCTTATGTCGATTGCTGACTGATTGTCAGTTGATAAAGCCTGATCATATCTGACTGAATTCACCATTGACTGAAGTACATCATCATTCAGCCCCTGATTTAAGGTTGCACGAATTCCGGTCTTTACAGCATCGATAACCTTATCAGCATCCTCTTCTTCAGCACCGGTCACTATAGTATACAGTAAGCGTTTTTCAGCCAGAGAATACAATCCGATATCTGCATTTATACCAGGCAGAAGTTTTTTTATCGTCATATCAAATATCTGATTCTTCGTTCCCATTGCAGATATTGCAGCTTCAAGTATCACAGTTTCCTCTGTGCTTAATTCATCAAGCGGAAAGGCAAGATACATGATCGTTGCCGCTTCTTCGTTTTCCGCCAGAGGATATTCTATTACCTTTCTTATATCTTCTTTTATAGGTTTATAGTTTTTATCAGACAGATCTGTCCCCTTTCTTTCAAAACCCGAAAGGAAATCTCTGTTAATTAATTCCAGAAAGTTTTCAAGATTCAGATCACCGGCAAAAACCATGAGTGAATTTGAAGGATGATAAAACTCCTTATGAAATTCCGTTATTTCTTCATGTGTGATTTTTAATATTTCCTCGGGAATTCCTCCTACCTGATTGGCAAGACGACTTCCCGGATAAGTCTGTTTGAGCAATTCATTTTCTGCATTGCTCTCCTGATTTGAATGTCCCAGCATTTCACTATATACAGTTCCCTGCACAGTCAGCTCTGCATCAGGCTCAGTAAGCTCATAGCGATATGCTTCTCTCATCAATGATCTTTCATCTGTAAGCACCAGAGGATGATATACTCCGTTCATATAATAATCAACATATTTGAGCAGCTGTTCCTCCGAGAGTGATGAAACAGGAAAAGCTGTGCATGTTTCGGATGTGGCTCCGTTCATAAAGGTATTGAAGGTACCATTCATCATAGCCAGCATCAGATTTGGATTAGTATATTTTTCATTGCCTGAAAGAACCGCGTGCTCATACACGTGAGGTATTCCCTTATCATTATCTGCCAGAGTATTAAAAGAAACCATAAAGCTCCTGTCAGTGGATTCATTGGCTATCCATATCAGAGGAGCTCCTGTCTTGTCATGTTCAAGTTCTACTATGGTTGCGTTCAGATCAGAACATGGCACGACCTTAGTAACAGTAAACCCGTTATTCCTGTCTCCGACTATAGGTATTTTATCAAGACTTATAATATCTACATTCCGTCCGGTTTCCTCTTCTTCCTTCTTCAGGGAATTCTTCGGAACCATTTTGGTCTTTTCAGTCTTTTCGGTGTTATCTATGACACCGGATACCCGATCGAGTCCGCATCCGCAAAGAACCGATATTATAATGATAAAAACGATAATACTTTTTAATACTCTTTTCATTTCTGCTCCTGTTGCCTGATATATAAAGCACATAATCATATGCCATCAGTTTACGCCGATATTGTCTTAAGTATGATCTAACATATGTTCAGCAGCTTTATTTTCATAACCTTGTTAATGATAGCATTGTTATATCATCATGCTGTTCAGACTCCGCTGTAAATACGGCAACAGCATCCATGACCTGATTTATTATGTCTGATGTCATGGAATATCTGCAGGATTGCAGCACTTTTTCAAGCTGTTTCTCTCCGAACAATACTTTTTCGCTGTTCATTGCTTCCGTTACACCATCCGTATATAAGAAAACACTTTCCCCTGATTCGAGTTTTTCATGTGCGCATGAATATTTTTCATTATCAAATACACCAAGGATTACTCCCTGCGCATCAGTTGCTTTCCTTATTCCGTTTCCTACTATATACGGTGGGCAATGCCCGGCATTTGAATACGAAAGGATGCCTGTTTCTGAGTCATAGATGCCTACAAATGCTGTAACAAAAAGCAGGCCCGGATTATTTGACATCAATGCGTCGTTGGTACGCTCTAATATACTGTCAGTATCAAGATTAAGTCTTGCAAACTGTCGTATCAATATCAAAGTAACCGCCATAAATAGTGATGCGGCTATCCCTTTACCGGAGACATCAGCAATTACTATGAGTATACGGTTTTCATCAAGCCGGACATAATCATACAAATCTCCTCCTACCTCTTTAGCAGGATGCATCACTGCGGAAATTGCGAATTTGCCATTTGAATAGTTTCCTTCAGGAAGAAAGCCCTGCTGTATCCTTGATGCGATATCCAGCTCAGTCTGATGTCTCTCGGTCTCCCTGGTAAGTGTTTCTATATCGTCGATGTATTGTTTTATATTATCACTCATGGAATCAAAAGCTTCTGCTATCATTTCGTATTCGGTGCTACGCATCTCCTTCGCTGGCAGCTTCTCATTATTCCCGTTAGTGATGAAATTCTGCATTGCCCTGCTTAGTTTTCCGGCAGGATCCGAAACCTGTTTTCTGATCACATAGTATGATATAAGATTAATTACAAGTATGATAATCAGAAGCAATATACCAATGATTATGAAGTATCGGAATATGCCCCTGTATACTTCTGAATTATTTATATCAACTCCAACCGACACTCTGTTTCCATATGAATCAGTAATCAGGGTCTCTGTGATCATTTCATGTCCAAAGGATTTATTTACAACTATATGAGAATACTGTTTCCTTCCGTGCCAAAGATCAAGCTCGTTTTTGGTGTATTCAGAATAATCCACATGTCCGGTATAGTGATCCGGAAACTGCTCCGCCATCTTCGGATCCTTGTATGATACCGTTATATATGTCGATCTGTTCTCCTCCGGTTCCGGAACCATCACAAAGGTATAATCAACATCAAATCGTTCGCATATATAATTACCTTTTTCGGTGGAAATCTCCGGATATTCAGGGCTTATAGGTACTCCGGCAGCAGCCGAGTGTTCTCTTATATCATCGGCAAGCATAGTCACGATATGTTCTGACAGGTTTTCGGTATTTGCGCGAATGATATATGAAACCATCAGGTATGCTGCCGAAAGAAGCACCAGAAGAGTCACGGAAAGAATGACCGCTGTTCTATGTGCTACATTGAATGCTATGGATTTTTTTGACAGCCTCTCTTTTCTCATATCATTACAGATCTTATCCTTATGTTCCTGAATTATTCTATTTCTACGGTTCCATCCTCTCTGACAGTGATCTTCATATCATCTTTAACGTAGTTCAGGAATTCATCGCCCAGAGAATCTATAACAGGCATTGATACATCCTGCAGCCATACATCAGCGAGTATAGCTCCTGCTGCTGCAAGCGAGTCTATCGGCTCTGAAAAAAGCATGCAGGCGGGCTGACGATGCATAGATACAGCACAGTATAAAACCAGTCCTCCGGTCGTTGATCCGATAGTCCTCGGAAGACAAAGTGCCTTACCTGCCATCTGTTTTCCATAAAGGTCCGGATTATTCTGATCTCCGCAGGTCGCCTTCCTGTCTCCGAACTGAAGTGCTTTCTGGAAAGAAGCAAGTGTATTTAACCCGCCGTGTGAAACAAGTGCCGGTGCGGTAACATTGCCCTTGGATACTACTCTTCCGGTAAAGGTCTTCATCGTTATCTTCCTCCCTTCGTAAGCTGTTCAAGTATTTCATCATCTGTATAGAATCTTGCAGATGTATATGTGCGCAGTTTGTTGGATGATGTGATGACAGGCATCTTCTCACTCATAGGATTGTTCATATACATAAGCGGACAGATATATGATGTTATGACTCCCATGTCCTTAAGTTTCTTTGATTCTTCTGTAGTTGAAAATTTATCAAGTACTCCGGGGGCCGCAGTAAATACCGTTGGTATCTGAACCTTTGTATTTCCTGCTTCCTGCAATCCTTTCTCCAGCTTAGCAGTCCATGTCTTAAGCTGCTCCAGACTCATATGCGGGCATCCCATGAAACAAAGCTTCGGTTTTGAATCCTTGTTTTTCCAGATCACAGGATAGCTGTCATATATTCTCTGAAGCTCTGCATCGTCTATCACATATGTCATGGCATCCGGAAGTATCAATGATCTACCCTGCTCAACCGCTTCAGGTGTGATTCCTTCGACATGATACAGTCCCACCGCACCATTGGATGCGGTGGCAGCTCCGAAATCCTTGAGATATGTTTTTGCATTGTCATCCAGCTTTCCGCTGAGCCATTTATCCAGACCCACGATATATGGAACATCTTCCATTACCTTCATTCCCACAGCAGAGCCAAGCAGCTGCGCCTCAGGTATCTTTGTTGTCTTTATTTCAACGATCCATTCAGCTTTTCTCCCCTCGTCTGTGAGGAAGCCAAACTTAGGGACATATCCAACGATAGAACCCATGATATCTATAATTCCTGAATTTCTGTTACACCTCGCCCCAAGTACTGAGTTTGCATATACTACAGCAGATGACTCAGACCATGAAAGCACATCACCCCTCTTGGGAGTGTTACCGACTTCATCCATATAGCAGGTACATGTAAATGCCTTCTTGTCCATCAGTCCGAGTTTATCAAGCTGTTTTTCATATTCTTCCTGATTGGTATACATGAAGTTATTGAATACAAAATTCTGTATGAAATTTGAAGGAACATTTTTATCCATCGGTCTTGGGTCTGCAGAAAACTGCTGCTGTGATACAGCGCCTGCATCTATCAGCCTGTCAATAAGATCATAAACCGGTTTTAATGCCTTAAGCCCGAAAGAAGTTACAAGATGATTGTAATTTCCGGTTATTTTTTCCATTGACTCTGCTCCGAATAACTCACCATAGCGAACCATGGTTTCCATGACCTTAGCGAGAGTTTCACCTTTTTGTCCTTCCAGAATCGCCTGCTGTTCTTCAGTAAGTTTCATCATTTTCTCCCTTCGCTTCTTTTTTAAATCTTCATTGCCACTTCATATGCTCTCCAGATTACAGAGCGTAAGTTTCCAATACCGTTACAGTCTCCTACCAGATGTACGTTTCCATTTCCCTGCACAAGCGGCGTAGGAATGTATCCTGCAGAACTGATCACTGATTCACATGGTATCTCAATCTCTTTTCCATCCTTATCAGTGCAGGTAACAGATCCCTCGTTGACAGCCTTAAGTGTGGTGTTAAGATATACCGGAACTTTGTGAAGGGCAAAATATTCACGAAGATATGAACTGTTGGCAAGGCACACTCCTGTCTGCGCTACAAGATCATTCTTCATTTCAACTATCTTTACTTTCTTGCCCTGCAGACAAAGTTCATATGCAATTTCACATCCGGTGAGTCCACCTCCGATGACAGCAATACTGTTTCCAACCTGTTTTTCTCCGTTCAGGAATTCACAGGCTTCTATCATCCTTTCATATCCCGGAATACGCGTCAGTATTCTGGCTTTTGAGCCTGTAGCAATGACTATAGCCGCAGCATCCAGCTTTGAGACATCCGTTACTTCTTCATTAAGATGTATCTCTATACCGAGGTCTGTCATCTGTTTACGATACCATGCAAGAAGATCTCTCAGCTTTCCCTTATAGCTCTCTGCACTTGCCGCTATGAAAGTGCCTCCGAGTCTGTCGCTCTTCTCGTAGATAACCGGTTCGTGTCCGCGAAGCTTAAGTACACGTGCGGTCTCCATACCTCCGATACCGCCTCCGATGACTGCAATCTTCTTTGGTGATTCTGCCTTCCGGATGTAGTGCTTGCCTGTCTGCATTGTTTCTGCATTAACCGCGCAGCGAGCCAGATGCAGACTGTCAGAAAGCGACTGATCGTTAGCCACGCCCTCGTAATGACACATATTGAAGCATCCATTGTGGCAAAGGATACAAGGACGTATATCCTCTTCCTTTTCATTTTGAAGCTTTACTATCCACTCCCTGTCTGCCAGGAACTGTCTTGCAAATCCTGCTCCGTCGAGTTTTCCTGCTGCTATAGATTCCGCAGCTGTTTCAGGATTCATACGTCCGGCGCAGACAACAGGAATATCACAGAACTTCTTGATATGTTCAACATCCTCCAGGTTGCAGTTCTCTGGCATATAGATAGGCGGATGTGCCCAGTACCATGCATCATATGTTCCGTTATCACAGTTGAGCATGTCATACCCTGCATCCTGAAGATATTTTACTGCTTTCTCCGACTCCTCCAGAGTTCTTCCGACTTCATCGTATTCCTCTCCCGGAAGTGCTCCCTGACGGAATCCCTTTGTTTTTGAGATTACACTGTAACGGAGAGAAACAGGGAAATCCTTACCGCATTGTTTCTTTATCTCCTGTACTATCTCAACTGCAAAACGGTATCTGTTTTCAAATGATCCGCCATATTCATCTGTACGGCTGTTTACATATCCCAGAGTGAACTGATCAAGCAGATATCCTTCATGAACAGCATGCACTTCCACTCCGTCAACACCTGCATCCATTAGCTTTTTTGCTGTCTTTCCGAAAGCCTCTACATATTCATGTATCTCATCAACCGTAAGCGCACGTGACGGAACCTTATCTGACCATCGGTTCGGAGTCGGACTTGCAGTTGCCGTGATTTTATCCAGATCCATAAACGGCTTTGACAATACTCTCAATGCTTTATTGGTATATAGTTTTTCCATCATAGCACTGATTGTAAATGAACGTCCGAATCCCGCAGTGAGCTGCACAAAAAGCTTGGCTCCTGTCTTATGGAATTCAGGCATCCATGCCTTCAGGTCCTTATACATCTTATCGTTTTTATATAACCATTTTCCGAACATCGGGTTATATACCGGCTGACATCCCGGCAAGACCAGACCGCAGTTATTCTTTGCGACCTCAAGGATAAACTTCGCACCTTCTTTGTCGAAATGATTTATTTCCATCCATCCAAGAATGTTTGTTCCTCCCATAGACGTCAAAACAAATCTGTTTTTGATCTCACAATTTCCGATCTTCCAGGGGGTAAATAATGGTTCATATTTTTTATCCATACCGTCACCTCACAACACTAAATAATTATTATGACTTCATTTTAATTATACCATTTATTCTCTCTTTTTTTGCACTTACAGTCCCTGATAGCCATATTGGTCTTTTCCCAGACAAAAACATTCAGATTCTGTCATTTTCGCTGTCTGCTTCGTATAAAAGCAAGCAGTCCTATGATTAAAGCTGAGCCTGCGGCAAGACACACCACTGCGTTTCCGGTAAATCCTGCAAGTATATACATGATAAACGATATCCCCGCCACTGTAACCGCATATGGAATCTGAGTCGTTACATGTGACAGATGATCACACTGCGCAGCTGCAGAGCTCATTATCGTCGTATCAGATATCGGTGAACAGTGATCTCCGCAGACAGCACCTGCCAGACATGCTGAGATTCCTATGATCAGTATCTGCGAATCCGCCGGAAATACTGCAGTAACAATCGGAATGAGTATTCCGAAGGTTCCCCATGATGTTCCGCTCGCAAATGACAGCAGGCATGCTGCGATAAATATAACTGCCGGAAGCATGCTGTACAGTCCCGTTGCCGCATTCTGCATGGCAGTCCCAATGAAGGTACTGATACCAAGCATTGATGTCATGTTCTTAAGCGAAACTGCAAGTATCAGGATAATAAGCGGACTTGCCATGGTGATAAAGCTCCTCGGAATACATTCCGTCGCCTCTTTAAAGCTTATTGTCTTCCTGCACAGCGCATATACAAATGTAAAAATAAGGGCCACCATTCCACCCCATGGCAGTGCCACTGTTCCGTCAGTATTGCCGAAGGCTTCCGCAAAATTATGATAACATGCGGAGCCTGCATCGAAGAAGCCTCCGATATACATCATTGCAAATGTGCATGATACGATCATTACAACGACCGGTATCACAAGATCACATATTTTACCTCGTTCGCTGATTTTAGTTTCTTCCGCATTCTTTATTTCTCCAAGGTCTCCTCGTTCGGCAGCCTCGCGGTACTTCTTCATTTCACCGTAATCGAAATTCATGATTCCGATCACCAGTATGAAAACCAATGTGAAAAGAGAATAAAAATTAAACGGGATCGCTCTGATAAAAAGATCTATGCCTTTGATGCCGGTTCCCAGTCCGTCTGCAGTCGATGACACGGCTGCTCCCCATGAGGATATGGGTGCGATCATGCACACAGGCGCAGCGGTTGCATCCAGAAGATATGCAAGCTTCTGTCTTGATATCCTGTATCTGTCTGTAACAGGTCTCATAACAGCGCCTACAGTAAAGCAGTTAAACATATCATCAATAAAAATAAGCAGTCCCATAACAAATGTTGCCAACATAGCTCCGGTGCTGCTTTTTATATGTTTTCCTGCCCATTTACCAAATGCTGCCGATCCGCCGGTTATATTCAGCATCAATATCACTATGCCAAGTATAATCACAAATGCCACTACTCCCGCATTGTCACGAATAGACTGCAGCAAGCCGTCATTTATCAGTACATCCATCATCCTGAGCGGACTAAGATCTGCTGCCAGAAGTGCACCGATGACGGCACCGATAAACAAGGCAACATGCGGTTCCCTAAGAATAAGTGCGAGTATAATTGCTGTAACCGGCGGAACCAGTGACCAGAATGTATTTATAAACATGGCAGTATCATATCTCCATATCATTTCTGCTCAGACTGCGAAACCACATGCAGAGCCTCTGTAATCGGCACAGTGACAGTTTCGTCATAACATGCAAAAACCTCTTTGATTTTATCGCTATCCGGTTTTTTAGTGAACAGACTTACAACCGGAACTATGATTAATCCGCCAAGCATAGCAAAAGCTCCGCAGTTGATCGGCTCTGCAATATTTCAGGAAATGCCGGACGGAAAAACATGTTGTGAAGCTCCTGACGGCATCAGAATTTCTCCATAGAGTCAAGTCTGACGGTAAATGCAGTTACACCTCCAACGGAACGCATAACAGGCGGAAGTGAACGTGACAAAATTGAGTGCATCTGTATATTGCCTTCTGATGGTGCAGCATATACGCTTGAACTGTAATCCGGCTCTTCACGCGTTCCTGCTTTTTCACGCAGAATGGATTTTACCTGTTCCATTTCATCGGAAAGCATTCCTATTAAAAGTGTCGTACTTTTCTGTTTCATAAAGCCGCCTATTGTACTGAGAACGGTAACATAATAACCTTTTTCCGTTAGCGCCGCGATTGTATTTTCACTATCACGGGATTGAATAACCGCAAGCATTAAAATCATGGAATCCTCCACAGTCGTCCCTCCTTCTTTTAGTCATGATTCTTCATAATACTATTGTACCAAACCGCCAGTGTGACGGATAGCCCCTAAAATATAAATATGGCTATTTTTGTAAAAGAGAAATTCATATAGTTTTATATTCCGATATAATATATAATTATAAAGATTACCAGTATAGTAAATCAGCGGAGGTACCACATTGTCAGACAAAACGCAAAAAAAGAAATTACCCATGATAATTCTGATCATTGCGGCAATTATCATTGCGACTATCGTAATTCTCCTTATATCTTATAAGACAAAAAGCATAGCCGTTCATCTTTTCTATCACACATACAGCGATGTATATCCGTCCAGTGTACGGGCAGCCGCTGATAAACACCTTGATGAATATGGTATCTCATACCAAAACTACGACGGAAGCGGTAATCAGACCACTCAGACAGAACAGATATTATCAACTCTTTCCAGAAACCCCCGGATCATAGTCATAAACCAGGTTGACAGTTCTTCCGGCAATGCTTCTGAGCTTATCACTAAGGCTGCTTCTCTTCATGACACTTATGTCATCTTTTTCAACCGCGAGGTTACGGATGAAGCCGTAAACAGTTATGATAAGGCTGTCTTCATCGGTTCCAAGGTTGAAGAGGCCGGAATAATACAGGGTGAAATGATAGGCGAATATCTGCTTAAGCACTATGAAGAGGCTGATCTGAATCATGATGGCAAGATATCCTACATACTCTTCAAGGGGCAGGAGGGAAATGCCGAAGCCAATGCAAGAACCAAATACTCTGTTGAGACTGCAAATAAGATTCTGACCTCAGCAGGATATCCGGAACTTGAATTCTATGACCCATATAACCCCAACAAATATATACTGGATCAGAATGGAGCATGGTCCGCTTCCGCTGCAAATGAATATATGGCATCTGCACTTATCAAATACTGCGATGCTAACCATAACATGATCGAGCTCGTCATATCCAATAACGATAACATGGCTGAAGGAGCAATCTCAGCACTGAACAAAATCGGATATAACACCAGCAAAAGTGATAAATATATTCCGGTATACGGGGTAGATGCTACTGAAAGCGCTAAGGTTCTTATACACAACGGCCGTATGACCGGTACAGTGCTTCAGGATGCCGACAAAATGGGTTTAACCATCGCACAGATGTGTGACAACATATTAAAAGGACGCGATATGCTTGATGGTCTCGATGATATACCGATAGATGACAACTGCAAAAAGCTGCGCATACATTATGCTGAATATACGGAGAATTAATTTATGTCAGATACAGTACTACTGGAACTAAAAAATGTAACAAAAAGCTTTCATGGGAATACCATAATAAATGATCTGTCAATAACCCTTAAGGCTGGAACCGTGCATGCGCTGATGGGTGGAAACGGAGCCGGAAAGTCTACCCTTATGAAGGGTCTTTTCGGTGTATTTGCTTATGACAGCGGAACTGTTCTTCTTGAAGGAGGACCTGTCAGCTTTACCGGCCCGAGAGATGCACTGATGCATGGAATTGCCATGGTACAGCAGGAGCTTAATCAGGCAACACAGCGAACAGTCATGGAAAATATCTGGATGGGCAGATATCCAAAGTCAGGTCCTTTCATTTCAACAAAGAAAATGATAGAGGATACCAATAAGCTTATGGAAAAGCTGGGCATTGATGTTGATCCTGAAGCAACGCTGGCTGATCTCCCGCCCTCACAGCGTCAGATGGTTGAAATAGCCAGAGCCGTATCCTATGATGCCAAGGTCGTCGTATTTGACGAACCGACTTCATCACTATCTGATACAGAGGTTGAAAAGCTATTTGAAATCATAAGAACGCTCAAAGACAGTGGTTGCGGCATTTTCTATATTTCACACAAGATGTCGGAGATTCTGCAGATTTCAGATGAAATATCGGTTCTTCGAGATGGAAATCTGGTAGCTACAAGACCTGCCTCTGAGATGGATGAAGCCACAATCATACAGATGATGGTAGGATGTGAAATCGGTGATGTATATCCTTCTGGAAATGCAGAAATCGGCGATACTTTATTAAAAGTAAACCATCTGTCAACAATGTATACCCAGATAGATGATGTCAGCTTTGAATTGAAAAAAGGTGAGATTCTGGGACTGGCCGGTCTATCCGGTTCCGGCAGAACCAGTGTGCTTGAAGCTCTCTTCGGACTGTCTACCAGATCATCCGGTGAAATCATCCTTAACGGAGAACAGGTTCAAAACAATTCACCGCGTGAAGCTAAAAATAACGGTTTCATACTTGTTACCGAAGAAAGGCTTAAGAACGGAATATTCAGGAATCAGGACCTGATAGTAAATACCACTATTGCCAACCTGGATGCATATAAGAAGGGAGGTGCCCTTCTCAGCAGCAAAGAAATGGTTGAGGACACCCAAAAGGTTATCGATATGCTTAAAGTCAAGGCCTCATCCATCGAAGCCCCAATAGCTAATCTTTCCGGAGGCAATCAGCAAAAGCTGATCATAGGAAGATGGCTTTTATGCAAACCAACAGTCTATCTCCTGGACGAACCCACACGAGGAATAGATGTTGCTGCAAAGTCTGAGGTATACCGATTAATCAATGAACTGGCAGACAAAGGGCATTCAGTCATCATCTCCTCTTCGGAAACTCCGGAACTTCTTGGAATATGCAACCGCATACTGGTAATGTCTGCAGGAAAACTTGCCGGTGAGGTAGATGCATCAACAGCAACGCAGAAAGAAATCATGGAACTTGCTACTAAATATTTATAAGGGGATTATCATGGAAAAGAAGAAAGCAATCAATATCAAAAAACTGTTATCAGACAATTCTATATATGTATTTCTTGTCCTGGCAATACTTGTTATTGAGATTATTGAGCCGTCATTTCTATCAATATCCTCAATAGTCAATATTATTTCCTTAACTGCAGCCAGCCTTCCGATGGCTCTCGGAATTGCCGGAACCATCATACTGACCGGTACAGATCTGTCAGCGGGAAGAATGGTAGGACTGACAGCATGTGTATCAGCTGCTTTGCTTCAGTCCACTGACTATATCGGTAAGCTGTTCAAAGGTATTCCCACCATGCCAATCTTCGCTGCACTTTTAGCCGCACTTTTTATTGGTGCATTATTCGGATGCCTGAACGGATTCTTCGTTGCAAAGTTCAGTATTCATCCATTTATCGTAACCCTGTCAACTCAGCTTGTTATGTACGGTCTGCTGCTTATCTTCCTGATGATAGGCAATAACAACGGTCAGACCTTATCCGGACTTGCACCGGAATATATGCAGTTTGTATCGGGATCAATCCTTTCAATAGGTGGGACTCCTATTCCTAATTATGTCTGGTTTGCAATTATCATAACAGTAATCATGTGGGTAATATGGAACAAGACAGCCTTCGGCAAAAATATGTTTGCCATAGGTTCAAATGCAGAATCTGCAAGGATTGCCGGTGTTCGTGTGACCGGAACCATCATAGGTGTATTTGTTCTTGCGGGCATACTTTACGGATATACAGGTTTTATCGAAGCTGCACGAATTGGTTCCAACTCTGCTTCTACAGGTCTTAATTATGAGCTTGATGCCATAGCGGCCTGCGTCATCGGAGGAGTATCCTTTGTAGGCGGTACCGGCAGAATAAAGGGAGTCGTCACAGGTGTTCTTCTCCTTCGAATTATATTTGTAGGTCTTATGTATATCGGTGTGGATTCAAATTTCCAGTATATTATCAAAGGTGCTATCATACTTACAGCCTGCATCATCGATATGAAGAAATATCGTGTAAGGAAATAAACCATCCTTCAGGACCGGGAGAATCCGGAATACATTTCGTTGATTATTATCTTACCGTGTCCCGGAGCTATAATCATAGGATTCAGCTCGAAGATTCTGTTCTCAGAAGGTATAATACTCTCCGGTTCCTCTCCGAACAGTGCAGTAAAATACTGACCGTTTTTTGCAGCGCAGGCATCCCCGCGGTACAGTACTTTGCCCTGCATGACTCCCATGGAACCGCTTGTATGCCCGGGAAGCATCACAATATCCGCATCAAATCCAAGGCGGCGAAGGAATGCCGTATCGTCGTTACTGATATAATGATCAACCTTACAGAACGGTGCATATGGAGCGTATAGTTCATTGAATGCATTACTCTTTTCTGTTACATCCTTATTGCAATACTTTGAAGCATATAATGTTCTGATTTCTCCGAGTGCGAGAAGTTCTCTGTCTTTCTCATGCAGTATTATCTGTGTACTATACTTCTGCTTCAGAAATCTGCAGTTCCATGTATGATCAAAATGTCCATGAGTAAGAAAGGCCCATCTGACATTCAGATGGTTTTCCTTGATCCAATCATCCAGTTGATGAAGCATCGTTCCGGTTCCGGTGTCAATAAGCATATCCCCTTGCTCGCCATGAAGAGCGTACACAATGGGTCTTTGTTTGCATTCTCCTGTTATGTATATAAGTCTTTGAGTCATTGGTTTATACTTCGATATGCTTGGTTTTATCTTCTTTGAATCTCTTTGTTATCATATTATACAACTAATAAAGCTACGATAATACTTTTTGCAATAGCTTCATAAGATTTATTTAATGAGTGCTCATCAATTCGCTGATTTTTACTCAGCAGCAGATTTGTATAAATATCGGCTTCATCCTGATATCCCGGAAGTCCAATGAAATACTGGAAGTATGGATTCTCGGTTATCTCCTCGACCAGTTCGCGATTCTAAAAGCCAAGCTGTTTTTGAATGAGAAGGGATCCGAGTGCTGTGCGTAATGGCTTTGCCGGCATTTCGGTTTTGCCTGGAAAAAGCTCTGCATATTTCTTCTCGATTTCTTCCCATGGAATGACTTTTGATTTCTTTACCCAACGGTTTTTGAGGCTTATCGCCGTTTTTTCTTGCACTTATATTATATCGCAGGAGTGAAGAAACATCAGTATTTCAAGGAAAATTCAGTGTAAAAATGTTATTGAGCAGACATTAATTAGTGAGTATTTTCCCTCTTATTCTGACGTCTCAAGCATCATCCGTATCCGGTTCAGCTGATTTACTCCGGATGCTCCGGGGTCATAGTCGATCGCCACGATATTTGTTCCCGGATACACCTGCCGGAATTTTTTTATGATTCCTTTTCCGATGATATGATTCGGCAGACATCCAAAGGGCTGGACAACTATGAATTTTTTCACTCCCTGCTCTGCCATCTCAGCCATCTCTCCGGCAAGAGTCCATCCTTCCCCTGTCTGATTTCCGACAGATACTATACGATCCGCCAGATCCATCAGCTGAAACAGAGATGCTGAAGGAGAGAAATGAACCGAGTTTTCCATAAATTTTGAGGTGTTCTTTATTACGCTTTCCAATATATGAATGCCCGTCTCTGCAATGAGCTTCCCCTGAATACTCTTCCCGTAATGATCGTGTGCATAAATATAATCAACCAGGAAAGCCTGCAGGAATTCAAACAGTCCCGGAATTACAGCCTCCGCGCCTTCATTTTCCAGTATTCTGACTAAATCATTATTCGCTATCCTGGAATACTGCACCAGCACCTCGCCTGCGATCCCGACCTTTTGCTTTATACGGCCAGACCGTTCCAGCCTGTCAAAATCAGATATTGTCTCCCGGATGATCCTATTCAATTCCTTCCTGTCGAATACACTTCTCCTGTCGGAAAGATACTCTACGCAAACAGAATCCCATTTTCTGTACAGACTGTCAGCCGTTCCTTTTTCTTTTTCGTAAGGTCTGGTCGCATGCAGCACTTTCATCAGCACGTCACCCAGCAGCACTGCTTTCATAAGTGAAAGGACCATTGGCAGAGTAATATGAAAACCCGGTGTACTTTCCATTCCGTTAATATTAAACGATATTACAGGGATATACCCCAGTCCCGCTTTATCCAAGGCTCTGCGGATAAAACCAAGGTAATTTGATGCTCTGCATCCTCCTCCGGTCTGTGTCATAAAGACCGCCAACTGTTTTGTATCATATTTTCCCGAAAGAACAGCATTCATAACCTGGCCAACCGTAAGGATAGCCGGATAACAGGCATCGTTATTCACGAATCTCTGTCCTTCCTCAATGCTTTTTCTGCTGTTATCATTCAGCACTTCCACATGATAACCGAAGGAATTCATTGTTGCTTCAAGCAGCCGGAAATGAATCTCCGACATCTGCGGACAAAGAATCGTGTATTCCTTCATTTCTTTCGTAAATACTGTCCGGTGATAGGATGTTTCACAGACAGACAATTTGTCGCAGGACTGCTCCCTTCGCCCTGATGCGGCAAACAGAGAACGAATCCGAATCCTTGCAGGTCCAAGACTGTTCATTTCGTCGGGTTTTATCTGGGTGTATATCCTCCCGGAACCGGTCAGCATATCCGATACCTGATCCGCGGATATCGCACTGACTCCGCATCCGAATGAAATCAGCCGCACCATTTCAAGGTCTTTCACTTTTCGTGCATAAGCCGCTGCATTGTACATTCTTGTGTGATATACCCACTGATCATTGGTAAGAAGCGGTCTTTCTACTTCACACAGATGGGCAATCGAGTCCTCTGAAAGTACCGCATATCCATACCCGGTAATCATCTCCGGGATTCCGTGGTTGATTTCCGGATCGATGTGATAAGGCGGCCCGGCCAGGACGATCCCTTTCCGATGATTCTCATCCAGCCATTTCAGTGTCTGTTCTCCCTTTCTCCGCACGTCTGCACGATAACAGGTCAAAGCATTCCACGCTTTGTGAGCTGCTTTCCTGATTTCTTTTTTATCTATTGCGTATCTTCCGTAAAAAGCCCTTACAAGCCCGGAAGTAATGGTTTTTTCCGATTCAAAAGACAAGAACGGATCAAAGAAATCCACATTCCTGTTTTCTATATCGTCGACATTGTTCCGGATGTTTTCCGGATAGCTTGTCACAATCGGACAATTAAAGTGATTAGCAGCTCCATTTGATTCCTTTGTTTCATAGGCAATGCACGGATAGAATATGAACCTGATCCCTTCATTGATCAGCCACTGAATATGTCCGTGCGCCAGCTTCGCGGGGTAGCAGGTTATATCTGACGGGATACTTTCCAGCCCAAGTTCGTAGATCGTTTTTGCGGAAAAAGGACTGAGAACCACTCTGTATCCCAGCTCATAGAAAAAGCTTGCCCAGAATGGATAATTCTCATAAATATTCAATACCCTCGGAATTCCCACAACACCTCTGAAAGCCTTATTCTCCGGCAGGATTTCCCGATCAAATAAAAGCTTTCTTTTATAGTCATATAAATTCGGGATGGATCCGGCAGTTTTTTCTGTTCCGCCGCCCTTTTCACAGCGGTTTCCGGAAATATACTTTCTGTCGCCGCCGAATCTGCTGATTGTCAAAAGGCATTGGTTTTCACAGCCTTTGCAGCGGGTGGAGGAAACATCATATTTCAGTGACAGTATCTCATCAAAAGAAAGCATGCCGGTTTTCACATCTTCAGCAGCTTTCTTTTCATAATACCTTTCCCTTGCTATCAGCGCCGCTCCGAATGCTCCCATGATCTCCGGAATATCCGGCCGCGTAACCTCTCTGCATATTAATTTTTCAAACGTCCGAAGTACCGCTTCGTTGCAGAAAGTTCCTCCCTGAACGACGATATTTTCCCCCAGATCTTCAGCGGAATTCATACGAAGAACTTTATACAATGCGTTTTTAACAACTGAATACGCCAGTCCGGCAGAAATATCCGCTATGCCGGCTCCTTCTTTCTGTGACTGTTTTACTTTTGAATTCATAAAGACCGTACAGCGCTGTCCCAAATCGACCGGCGCGTCGGCAAACAGTGCCATTTCTGCAAAGGTCTGAACAGGGATATTCAGTGAATGTGCAAAAGTCTCTATAAAGCTTCCGCAGCCGGAAGGACACGCTTCATTGAGCATTATGGGATGCACCGCTCCGTTTTTTATCCCGATGCATTTCATATCCTGTCCGCCGATGTCCACAATGCAGTCGACCGATGGCCGGAAGAAAGAGGCTGCATAATAGTGAGCAATCGTTTCCACCTCTCCCTCATCCAGCTGATATGCTGCCTTCAGAAGATTTTCCCCATACCCGGTAGAACAGGACCAGCAGATTTTTGCATCTTCAGGCAGCAGTTCCTTTACTTCACGGATACAGTATTCCGCAGTCCGGACAGGTGATCCTCTGTTGGCTGAATAATAGGAATACAGCAGTGAACCGTCCTCAGCAATTATGGCGGCTTTGGTAGTCGTGGATCCGGCATCAAAGCCGATAAAACAGTCTCCGTGATATGAAGACAGATCTGCCCGTTTCACACGGTCTTTTGCATGCCGTTCCGAAAATTCCTCATATGCTGACTGATTCTCAAAAAGCCTTTCCAGCCTGTTCTGCTTTATTTTGAATGACGAATTGTTCTTCAGTTTTTCCAGAAGGGCCGACAGCTGACTTCTTTCTTCGGAAGAGCTCCTCATAGCAGCTCCACGGGCTGCAAACAAATGCGCATCATCCGGCAAAACTGCATTTTCCGCTGTAAGC
>JAZLHO010000038.1:0-15475 GCA_045616865.1 Lachnospiraceae bacterium
ATGCCTCCTTATTTATCAAAAAACACCAGTACGGTTTCAATACCGTTAAGCTGAAATCAGTGCCGATTTATTCCAGAGAAAAACGTGACTGGGGTACTAATCCCCATGCAGAATCAGCAGCTAAGGCAATTATGCCGCAAACCAGCATTTATTTCAACACAAAAAGTTGTACCTTTGAAACACAACATGTGGTATAATTCAAAAAAAGTCGAGATATTCTGTGCTTTTTTGCAAATGAGATTTAAACTCGTAAAACTAAGTGTGTTGCTTTTGACTGTCATCATATCTGCTCAGGTGATGGTGAGTTTTTCTTATGCAAATGAATCAAAAGATTATCACATTGAAAGCTGCTGGTGGGAAGAATCAGCTAATGGAAGCCTGATGGCAAGATGGGATAAGACGAAAGATACTACCAAATATAAGGTTCATTTATACAAAGGAAGCACTATGATATTTATCGGTGCATGGCATTCATGTATTGCTACAGGATATAATTTCACCAATGATATTGCCTCCAAGGGAACAGGCACATATTACTTTAGAGTATATCCGGAAAAACTGGGAGAGGACTATGCAATCATCAGTGAACCTCTTGAAGTGGATTATGAGATGATTAAAAAAGCAAAGACAATGAAATCCGGTACTTCTGCTTCGACCGGTTCAACTGGAAAAAACTCTGTGGATAAGGCTATAGCTTTCCTTGGTCCAAATGGCTCGGTTAATGAAACAGGACAGGACAGATGGATACAGACTAAAGATAAAAACTGGGTCAGGCAGAAAGCAGACGGCACTCTATATAAAAACCAGTGGATTGAAGTCGATGGTAATCGATATCTTATGGACATTAACGGAATAATGCAGAAGAATGGATGGCGTTCAGAAGGAAAATACTGGTATTATCTTGGCAGCGATGGGGCTGTGCTGAAAAACACAACCACACCGGATGGAATGGCTGTAGATTCGGAAGGCAGATGCATTATTGACGGAATTCTATATGAGTCATATCTGGGACCTTATCTGATATCAAAAACCACAGGAGATCCCTTGAAGGCATCACAGGTTCCTATTACATTGATTACAATCAAGGCGAAGGAATACTCGGCGGGAGATGGCAAACCCTATAATATTCAAATAGAATGTTCCCGCGGAATGGAGATAATAAATACTTCATTTTCTGCAGATTATGACTCATGGAAGATTGGACGTTCAGTTACGGTAACGGTACAGGTTGCTCCTGTTGCCGGATACTATTTTAAGAAAAATCCAAAGGTCAGTCCATCGTCAAATATTACTTTACGATCTGCTCAAGGAGATGAACAGCTGTATACATTAAAGTTCAGTTATCTTCCGAAGACAGTTTTATCGATACCGGAAGGTTTCTATTTAACGGATGATGGAATCCTGCACTGGGATAAGGTAGAGAATGCAACAAAATATAATCTGAGAATTCGCGGAGAGAATAATTCTTCGAACAGGATAGAAACCAGAAAAGCGGAATGTGATGTTTCTGAATATCTGGAATCAGAAGTATCAGTGGAGATTACGGCAAGCGGCAATACCAATAGTAAATATATAATTGCATCAAAGGCATTTAAGATAGATAATCTGGATGTTTTTGCTGAAGATCATACTATAGACGGTACGCTGACCAAAACAGGAAACAAACTGCGTTACAAGGATCCTGACGGAGAAAAATTTACCGGATGGAAAGAACTCATGGGAAGTTGGTACCATTTTACCAAAGGATATGCAGACGGACCCGGATGGTATCAGGACAAGAAAACGGGATACTGGTATTTCTTTGATGAGGAGCATCGTCTGATGACAGGAACTGTTACCGATCATGGTAAAGAATATAGATTAAATGATTCACCTGGTAACGGAGTTCCGCTCGGTGCATGGATTGAGTAAGCTGTTAATTATTTCGAAGGGAGAATAATCATGAAGACTGGATCAAATATCAAATGGCTGATTATCAGTGCTGTAATAATATTAATTCCTATGATTATCGGGATTATCAAGCTGCCGGAGCTTCCGGAAACTGTTGCAATTCATTTCAATATGAACAATCAGCCTGATGGGTGGGCATCGGTAAAGTTTGTCGTATATGCACTTCCTCTGATTTTTCTGGCAGTACAGGTTATTGTATTTTTTCTTCTCGGTCTAGTGAAATTCAACAATATACCTATGGGAAGAATGTTCTACATAATTGGATTGTTCATTATCCCGTTTGCAAGTACACTTGCCTATATTATTATCTACACTAATATATTTAAGAAATAAAAAAGCATTTAGGTTTGGTTTGGAGATAAAAATTGAAAGATCTATATAATAAATCTGCATTAGACCAGATATCATCGCAAAGCAAAATGGATAAAATGGTCAATATTGTTCCGCCGGGACTTTGGGCCTCTATTATCGGAGCCTTATTGATTACTGTCGGCATTATTATCTGGGCCTTTAAGGGATCTATTCTGTCCAGCACTAAGGGGATCGGGTTTTATATGAATGAAACCGGTCTTACCGGACAGTATGCCAATACTTCGGGAATGCTTCTTGAACTTAGGAAGAAACAGGGAGAATATGTTGAAAAAGGTGATGTTCTCGCAGCGATTACAGCAGATAATCAGTTTATGCTTGAACAGATAGATCAGAGAATAGCATATGTTCAGAATATAACATTTGATTCTGATTTTGATACGGTTACATCTGATACAGAAGAACTTGCAGAAATCAAAAGAAAAGCCGGAAGCATGACGTCTGATGTGGAAACCACAAAAACCGAACTTGAAGTCAAGAAAGAACGATTGGCAGAGCTTTCAAGAGATGTGGATGAGAAAAGAGAGGATATGGTCCGCTATAAGGAAACCTATTATTCTACTTTAGCACTGTCAAATCCGGATTCCGAATTCAAGTACAATGAAAGCGAGCAGGATTACGAGAATTATCGGTCGGCATATGAAAGCGCAAAGAGCACATATATGTCTTCTGAGGAGAATTATTATCAACAGAAAAAACAGTTTGATTCAAAGTACAGACATTTTGTCTATGAGGAAGCTACAGAAGAAGAGCAAAGAATATATGACCAGGATCTGGCCAATCTTCAGGCAGTCGCTGATGCGGCAGAGGATTACAGCCTGCTGATGGAAGACGCTGAGAGTGACTTTGATGATGCAAATGAAAATCTGGATAATGCACGAGAGAATTATCTTGAAAAACTGAATGAAGCATCAGGACTCAGTGTGGAGAACAGCATAGCATATACAGAGTATACAGAACTTTTAAATTCGTACAATACACTTTTGTCGGAATATAAATCATTGAATAACGAAATAAGCGAACTGGAGATTAAACTGATCGTAGATCAGTTTAATGAGCTTAATGAATATGAAGCTTACAGTCAGCAGTTTGATAATCAGAAGGATGTTGTTTTATCAAGACTCAAAAACGAAAGAGAAAATATCCTGAACGAGATTTCAAAAGACAGTGTGATAGCATCAGCATCCGGAAGGATATATCGAGTTGATGTTGAGGAAGGCTCCGGTGTTAGCAAAGGCGATAAGCTGATGAGTATTTACACAGGTGATCTTAATGAAAACTGTATAGTCTGTTATGTAAATCTGAAGGATGATGCAAAGATAAGAGTCGGCCAGGATGTTCATTTGTCAGTTGTGGGAATGAACATAAATGAGTATGGATATATGAACGGTACTGTTGAGAAAATCAACAACTATGTGGAATCCTACCAGACTATGATGGAAAGAGTAAATAACGAACAGATCGTAAAACAGATAACTGAAGAGGGTTCTGTAAAAGAGATCATATGCAGAATCACAGCCGATCCGAATTCAAATACAGGATATAAATGGTCAAATAAAAAAGGCGATGAGCATGGACTTACGGTTGGTGATATGATTGAATGCCAATTCATAACTGATCAGAAAAAACCAATAGAAGTATTTATTCCGTATATAATTGATAAACTTGATTTTAAGGATGTAAAGAAAGAGAGTGAAACAGAACAATAAAAACATCATAACTGACTTTTCCGGACAGGAACATCAGCCCGGATTCGGATACCGGAAGAGAAAATTCGGAAGAACATCAACTGTTTTTCAAATGGAGGTTTCTGAATGTGGAGCAGCCTCTCTGTCTATGATTATGGGCTATTATGGAGTCCATGTTTCGCTTGAATTACTTAGAGTTCAGACCGGAGTATCAAGAAACGGTGTAAATGCAAAAAATATCTGCTTCGCTGCACAGGAAAACGGTTTTATTGCCAACGGCTACAACCGAAATACAGACAGACTGATTGAAAGAACAGCAATGCCTTGCATAGTTCATTGGGATTATAGGCACTTTGTGGTTTTGGAAGGAATGCGCTTCGGACGGTTTTATATCAATGACCCTGCAAGTGGAAGGTATTCATTATCCAGAGATGAATTTGAAGAACATTATACAGGAATTGCATTGGAAATTATTCCTACTGATAATATTCGGATTTCTAAAAAACCAAAGAATTTGCTGAATTATGCAAGAATCAGACTTGCAGGTCAGGGAAAACATATACTGGTTCTGTTTTTGCTTGGTTTATGCATGGTGATTCCGGGAGCCTTGTCTCCTGTTTTTGGAAAGGCTTTTCTTGATGATGTCATGATAGACAGGGAGCTGACTCATGCAAAATGGATTCTGCTGGGTATGCTTCTGCTGGCCCTTTATAAAGCATATTTCACATTGATTAGAGGTCGGTTTACTGAGAGGTTTAAGAGTAAGCTGACAGTATTGTCGACCGACAGCCTTCTCACACATTTATTCAGGCTGCCGCTGGTGTTTTTTGAACAGAGAGCAGCAGGTGATTTGGTTCAGCGTGTTCATAATGATGAAAACGTCATGAGCTTTTTAACCGGTGAAGTCGTATCAATAGGAATAAGCATGATTACTTCCATATTCTATTTCGCGATTATGCTGCTTTATGATATAAAACTGTCAATTGTCGGACTTATATTTTGCTTATTAAGTATGGCAGCAGTGCTTCTTTCAGCAAAAAGGATTTCTGAATATACTCAGCTGTATGGACTGGACAGCGGCAAGATGATAGGTGCTATATACAGTGGTATTATTGTAAGCAGTTCGATTAAGGCAGCCGGCGCAGAAAACGAGTATGCCTCGAAAGTCCTCGGCCACAGTGCTCTGGTTGCGGTATCCGATCAAAAACTCGGAAGGACTCAGCAGATACTGAATGTTATCCCTGAAGCAATATCATCTATAAGCAATATTATTGTGTTGATACTTGGAAGTAATCTTATCCTGAAGGGTTCATTTACCCCGGGAATGCTTATGGCGTTTACAGGCTTTTTAGGCTCATTTACCGGACCGTTTTCTGACATAGTGGAATTTGCCAGAGGTATGCATCAGTTAAAAAACGATATGAGTCGTGTTGATGATCTTATCCAGTACAGTGAGGATACGGCATATTCGGAATCTGGTGACTTTATTATCACTGAAGGAAAACTCAGAGGAGAGGTCGAACTAAAAGATATCAGTTTTGCATACGGAAGTCAGGATCGTCCGCTGGTAAAAGGTCTTAATCTGAAACTTGAAGCCGGAAAAACAGTAGCCCTGGTAGGCAGTTCAGGATGCGGAAAATCAACAGTGGCAAAACTGATTACATCATTATATCAGCCGTGGACCGGCGAAATATTGTTTGACGGTGTTCCTTCAAACAGGATAACTAAAGATGTATTATCACGAAGTATGTCCATAGTTACTCAGAATGTTGTATTGTTCGAAGGCAGCATTCACGACAATATTACCACCTGGAATGACAGTATAACCCAGTCCGCGGTTGTTGTCGCGGCCAAGGATGCCTGTATACATGATGATATCAGTATGAAGCCCGGATCTTATGATTATATACTGACCACGAACGGAACCAATATCTCCGGAGGTCAGAGACAGAGGATAGAAATTGCAAAGGCACTGGCATCGGATCCATCTATATTGGTTCTGGATGAAGCAACCAGCTTTCTGGATACGCTTACTGAAAAACAGATTTATGAAAATATAAAAAATCGTGGCTGTACGTGTATTATCGTTGCCCAGAGATTGTCAAGTATCAGGGACTGCGATGAAATCATCGTAATGAAGAACGGAAGAGTCATTGAGCGTGGCAGACATACTGACTTAATGCAGCAAAAGGGAAGTTATTATGAACTCGTCTCTCAATCAGTCAACTAAATACTCCTCATTGAACAGAAAGCGGATGATGGCATCCGCGATCAGTCATGATACTAGCTGGATTATCCGTCAACCGACAGGCAATCCGGTGTATGATGGTGTGGCTTTGTATTGTGACTATATAAAAATGAATATTGCCGGGCTTGAGACTGTAAAGGAGACCTTTGGTGAAAATTTTACCTGCAGACAGGTAGCAAGAGCATCGCACATTACTGCAAGAAGGATTACGCTTAGTAAGAACTGGGAAACAATCACTTCTTATCCTTTTCTTGCTTTTTATGGCGAGGATGAACACCCGGTTTTATGTGTTCCAAAGGGTTTCCATTCGTTTGATATATATGATCCGACTGAAAATGTAAAATTCAAGGTCACGAAACAAAACAAGGCAATGTTCTCAGATGAAGGCCTGATTTTTTGCCGTCCGTTACCAAGAAGGTCCTTGAGTTTTAAGGATATTCTGTCATATGGAAAACACTACATCAGCAGAATTGATGTCTTCAATATGTGTTTTATGATACTTTTATCCACTCTTGTCGGCCTGCTTTTGCCAGTATTAAATGAACAGCTTTTTGATAAGCTTATACCGATGGGATCCATGAATGCTATCATGCAGGTTGGAGGGGTTATTCTTTCCTGTTCCATAGGTAACATTTTCTTTCTTCTGGTTAAAAACTTAAGTTCATTGCGTGCAATATCCCTGGCAAAATATGCCATTATGGATGCAACCTTTGAACGCATTTACAACCTGCCTCAAAGCTTTATTGAGAAATTCGGAAGCGTCGATCTTGTGACAAGAGCCATGGGTATGATGGAAACACTGATTTCCGCATCAACATCTGTAATGACAGTAGTAATAAGTGCCTTCCTTTCAGTCATTTATCTGATTCGTATGCATATAAAGTCAGCTAAACTGACCAAGGCTTCTTTGATAATGCTTGCAATAGGCGTTGCTGTTTCACTGATACTGGGATTTGCCCAGAAGAAATACGTTGTAGAATCAGAAAAAGAAAATTGCACCGCTACTAATTCATTATATGGTTTTATATCAGGAATTCTGAAGGTAAGACTCTCCTCTATGGAGGACAAGGCCGTTTACGATTACCAGACTCATAACATTCGTGTAATAAGGAATAACATAAAGTGTCGAGAACTAAGTGTGTATTCAGAAGCATTTACGGTAATAATGTCTGCAATATATACAGTAGTAATATATTTCCTGATATTGAGAAAGGGGATGGATATCTCCCTTGGTAAGCTGACCGGATTTACGGCTGCCTTCGGATTATTTAATTCTGCGGTAATGCAGCTGGTAAGTCTGATAGTACAAATCCCTCAGATAAAGCCCTCTATAGACAGAGCTATGCCGATTTATGAAACAGCCTGTGAAAATACGGGTGTCGGAAATGTGATAACAAGATACAAAGGCAGAATTGAAGTTTCCAACGTTTCTTTCAGGTACGATAAAGAAGAGAACAATGTTCTGAATGAGATTTCCTTCAATGTTGAACCGGGTGAATACATTGGTATAGTGGGATCCTCAGGATGCGGAAAGTCAACTCTTTTCAAACTTCTTTTAGGTTTTGAGAAACCAACGTCCGGAAGTATCTACTACGATGATCTCGATATGGAGACACTGGATAAGACTGAGCTTAGACGCCAGATGGGAGTCGTACTTCAGGATGGCAGACTTACATCAGGAACGATTTATGAGAATATTGCTCTTTCTGCCCCCGGAATAAAGGAGGAAAAAGTTAAACGGCTGTTATATGAGGCCGGAATGGGTCCGGATCTTGACAGAATGCCGATGGGAATACTCACAGAGGTTTCCGAGTTCGGGGGTTCGATTTCAGGAGGTCAGCAGCAAAGAATACTTATTGCCAGAGCATTGGCAAATGACCCGTGTATCCTGCTCTTTGATGAGGCAACGAGTGCACTTGATAATGGAGCTCAGTCAATTCTTTGTGATACACTCGCCAGGAGAAACATTACACGAATAGTTATAGCACACAGATTGAACACCGTTGAAAAATGCGACAGAATCTATGTTATGGATAAGGGACGGATTGTCGAAACAGGAACTTATACAGAACTGTCTGAAGCCGGAGGTTTATTCTCTGAGATGATAAAGCTCCAGAAGATAAAAACGGAAGAAGACCGGCAGGAAGCTGCAGAGTAAGGGAGAACGGATTGACTCAGGAAGAGATAAAAAAAGCATATATGTCCAATGAGGAACTGGGAATAAAGGAACTTGGCAGAATTATTCATCAGGTTGCTGAATTTAAAAGATACCTTGAAGCTGTTACTATGATTCCCGGAGCATTGGAGGAGTCAGAATCAGACTATCAGACTTTTCAGGCAAAGTACAAAATTGAAGAAGACTGGCGTGAGGCCGCACTATGGTTGCTTGATGCTCAGAAAGCCGGAGACCTTCAAAAGCTGTCCACAGAGAAATATATGGAGACGGTTCCGGAAATCGTATTCAGGTATAATCAGTTTTTAGGAAATAAGATTGCTTATCGGGATACATTAAGGAATACTGTCTGCGTTCCGAAGAATCCGGCAATGAAAAAATGGCGTGATCGTCAGATAGAAAGAAGCAAAGGAATCAGCGGGTCCGCATACACTTCAAACGTACAGCTTCCGATTGTATTCGAACTATCCGATGGATGCTCGGTAGGCTGTGAATTCTGTGCAATCGGTGCTGAAAAATTAAAAAGTGTATTCCGATACACACCTGAAAACCGGAAACTTTTTCTGGAAGTTCTGGATGCAGCAATAGAAATCATCGGACCGGCGGCAGCAGGAGGAGTTCTCTATTACTGCTGCGAGGCTCTGGATAATCCTGATTACGAACTGTTCGCTGAAGATTACTATGCAAAATGCGGATATTGGCCACAGATAACGACTGCAGTTGCTTTAAGAAAACCTGAAAGAACCCATAAACTGTTGTTTGTTCTGAATCAAAGGCCCAATACCATATATCGATTTTCGGTACTTAATGTTACGCAGGCAGAACAGATATTTGAGGAATTCACACCGGACGAACTTCTGAGAGTGGAACTCATTCCACAGTATCCTGAGGCGACAACATTTATGGGATTTGCCAAAGCAGGCCGTGCAAGAGATACTGATACAGAAGACAGTATTTCAGAAGAAAACGGCTCAAACATACAAATATCCGAAAGTATCTGCTGTATCTCCGGTTTTGTAGTAAATATGGCTAATCAGACCATTCGCCTTCTTACTATGGCAAATGCCGATGACAGATTCCCTACAGGAGAGGCAATATACGAAACAGTACGTTTTGCGGACGCGGAAGACTTTAGAAAGCACATACTCAGGATGATTGAAACATATATGAAAAATGATTTTCCAAGAAGCGATAAGCTCAAAGTCTACGATTATTTTAAAATTCAAAATGACCTTGTTCAGGGACCTGTACTAAGAAGCAAAGGGTATCTGATTGGACTGAATTCATTACCGGGCAGAGCGGGACTCAGGACTGCAGAGCTTCTTATGAAGGGAGGATATACAGCATCAGAAATTGCTTCAGAACTTTCAGACAAGTACAGTATCGATCCGGTCGATGTATACTGGGTACTGCATTTTCTGTGGCAGAAAGGAGTTATAGATGAGTTTTATAGAATCAATGGATGATATTACGGAAATCTCACATTTTAAACGTATTATGGAATACACGATGATGGATAGGGATTTCCTCAGCCTGTTTAATAGCAATTCTGAAAAAGCGGTAGAAAGTATCGGACTTGAACCGTCTTTGGTCAAAACTCCGGATGGGGGAGATGATACTCATGCAGCGCAGCTTTATGATAGGTTTATCAAAAGAAAACTGAAAATGAGGGATGATGTAAGAACTAAAGGCGTGCCTTCGGATGAGCACTTCGCGAAATGGAGGGACAGACAAGTTAAGAGGTCATATCTTTATTTTCCCAAAGAGCAGGTTGACTCCATAGTGCATATTTCTTTGGGATATGAATTGTCGAGCGGGTGCTCGGTCGGCTGTAAATTCTGCGGATTGAATGCAGGACCCTTAAAGAAGCTGTTCCGTGCAACTGATGAAAACAAAGAACTCTGGAAGGGCATCATGGATGCAGCAGCAAGAGTACTCGGACCGGCAGCCGGAGGGGGAATGCTGTATTATGCCACTGAACCTCTGGACAATCCCGATTATGAATACTTCATGGATGATTGGAAAATAAGGTTCGGAAGCTATAGTCAGATTACTACGGCAGCAGCAACCAGAGACATCGAGAGAACCCATAAGATTCTATCCCGACTGGATCCGACCGGAGAGACAATATTCAGATTCTCAGTAAAGTCAATCGAGGAATTTAGAACGATCATGGCTTCCTTTACTCCTGAAGAATTACTGCTTGTTGAATTGCTTCCGCAGTTTGAGGAGGCTCCGGGAAATGTTTTTGCAAAAGCCGGAAGGAATGTGGAAAACAATGAGTATAAAGGTTCTATTAGCTGTATTTCCGGATTGCTGGTGAATCTGTGTGATCGTACAATCAAGCTTCTGACACCGGTGGAGGCATCAGAGAAATATCCTTTGGGTCAAGTGGAAATCATGAAGGTGGAGTTTTCAGATGATGCAGATTTTGAGCATAAACTGAAAGAAATAATTGCTTCTATGAAAACAATACTGTCTCCAAAAGACAAGCTCAAATTGTACGATTATCTGGAATACGGATTTGAAAAAGAAGACACATGTGTTATATATAACACAAACGGTAATGCAGTGCGCGTTGAGAATGCCATGCTCAGGCCCTTTATGGAAAAGGCCTGTGAGATGTTAAAGGAAGGCGGACATACACGCAAGGAAATAGGAGAGGCAATGACTGCCATTGATGAGAAGATTGATCCTGTTTCAATTTATTCAATAATAAATAAGCTTTGGAACAGTGGTGTCATATATGATGAACAGCTATTCGGATAATAGCGGAAAGGAAAACTATGGAAGAAAACAAAAATTTAAGCAGCCCGGAAGAAAACAAGCAGAAAGAATTGTCACCCGAAATTAAAGCAATTATTGACAAAGATACTGAGCAGAGAAAAAAACTTGCTGAGATCTTTTCACAGTGCTGGGATGACGAGGCATTCAAGAGAAGATTTATCGAGCATCCGACCGAGGTTATGGATGAGTATGATGTGGATTATGACAAGTCCAAGGATTATGTAATCAAAGACAGCAAGGATAAAACTATCACTTACGTTCTTCCATACGAGAATGTCAAGACAGCTATGATAGGAGTCGGACAGGCATTCGGAGAGTCAGCAGAAAGTGGTCCCGATACAAGAAAAGTTCTTCCTGAAGGATGGAGTCTGGAATTCATTCAGAATACGATAGACACGAACTATATTATGATTCCGCTTAATCCGGAGAAGCTTACTCCTGAGGAGCTGGAACTTGTCAACGGAGGATTCATTATCGGAACAGTATTCCTTATTGTTGCGGTCTGTGTTGCAGCAGTAGGTGCAGCCGTTGCAGTTGCTGCAGGTGTTGTATATGTGGCAGCAGCAGGAGTTGCAGTTGGTGCAGTAATTGCAGCAGCAGCGGCAGTTGCCCATGTTGCGGCTCTGGTTAATACCGTAGCGGTAGGTAATGTTCATACCGTTGGCTGGGGTGATTCAAGTAATAATACATCTCAAAACAATGCGTATAACAATCAGCCTAAGGCATATTAATTAAGTTTTATTTAGTAATAATTTTTTGTTATGCAGATTGTTTATGCAATCTGCATAACCCCGAGAGGTAAGATATGAGTAAAACCGGTTTGAAAAAAGTAATTCGTTTTATAAAGCACAAGATCCTGGCATGCTTAATGATGGCATTTTCATTTGTGCTACTGTTTCCGCATACTGCCAGTGCAAAAGTTGCTACGGACAGACCGATTTATTTTGTATCTTTACCTATGGGTTTTACTCATGTTCGGGAATCAGAAAGAACTATCTACCCTTCATATAAAAGCGGGGCATCAAAAACCGTTCTAAAGTATCCAGGCGCTGAAAAGAATATGGATATTTGTGTTAGTGCAAGCAAAAGCTATGTTAATAGCTTTGCAAATCCCACGATTTTTGAAGCTATAGGAAAAACTCCTGTTACTGGCATACAGGTATATATCCCGGAGACGTCAAGAGATGATCCAGCCTATGGATTTATTCCGTTTTGTTCCACCTCAGGAGATAATACAATATGGAATGTTGAGTCGGCATCTACTGATAACAGAGATTATTCTGTTTATGTCATTGTGCCAACAGATTTAAAGCCGATATCCGGTGAATCCCAAACAGATGCATCCACCTCAACTTCAACTACAACTAATAATGACAGTGGCTCTACATCTACCTCACAAAACCCCGGATCGCACAGTTCAAACTGGAGCTATCCATATAATAAAGACAATCAGCTTACAGGTGCTGTTATTACACTTTCAAATGTAGATGAAAATCTTAATCCTTTAGGTACTACATCCGGAGATGTTCAGAACTATACATCTCAAAGTACTACAATTAAGGCAACTGCAAAGGAAGGATATGTTTTTGATCACTGGGAGAAGAACGGAGTTGATATTGGTGGTTCATCTTCTATGGAAGTACAGTGTGAAGGCAGCATTGATGTATATATGGCTGTATTTCGTTCTGTTAACGATCAATTCAGCTATGGAGTTCATGTAGAAGCGGATAATCCCTACAGCGGCAGTGTTTCCGGAGGAAAACTATATGAGGGAGTAGAGACATCTACTACTATTATTGCAGCTCCTGCTTCAAGATCCGGAGTATATTTTGATCACTGGGATATTAAAAAATATTACAGAAATACTCCTAGTACATATACCATTACTATGGAGGCTTCATTTTCACCGGAATGGACAGTGCCTGTCAAGAAGTCAATAGACTATTATATTGCCTATTTTACTACAACTCCGCGAGGCGTGTTTGTTGAGGCGGAAACGCGTGATAAGGATAATCAAACGTTATCTGATGCAGGTGGAAAAGTATCCGGAGGAGGATTGAGGAGAGTAAACGGATCGATTCAGTCTTCTTATACGATATCCGCTTATCCTGAAACAGGATATTATTTTGATCATTGGGAAATTAAATCAAGTAAATATGATGGCAGTGATTCAACAGGACAAAGTTTCTATTCTTCCGAGCAGACATTAACGGTAAATACGTCAGAACTCCACGATGTATATACAGCTGTATTTAAGAAGGAAGAAGATGCTAAAGGTGTATATACATCTGTTAAAGAACTTGATGGAAAGATTCCGGGAACCACCAGCGGAGACACCCCAAGAAAAGTAAACGGACAGAAGATTAATCAGACGACAATTACGGCGTATCCAAACAAGTACAAAGACACAGACGGGAATGAGAAAAAATATGTATTCAATCATTGGGAATTATCTGTAAATGGAGAAGGCGCAAAAGAGATTTCACCGTCCAATCCATACACAGTAGCAGTAAGAAACTATAGAGATGTCTATACAGCAGTGTTTGACAAGATGTGGGGAGTAAAAGTCACAGTCAGTGAAGAAAGCACCGGTTACGGAACCGTCACGGGTTCAACTGACGGATATGTTAACGGAGCGGAAGTCCACCAGACAACCCTTCAGGCATACCCGGAATCAGACGATTATGAGTTTGACTGCTGGAAAATCGGAGATGAACAGGTATCTGATGCCAATCCATACACTGTACAGATAGAGCGTGAAAGCGGAGAGTATATAACATATACAGCTGTTTTCAAAGCAAAGATAAATTCGGATGGAGTCTTTACATCCGTTGAGGAGATTGATGGAAAGATTCCGGGAACCACCAGCGGAGACACCCCAAGAAAAGTAAACGGACAGAAGATTAACCAGACAACTATCATAGCAACACCTAAGAGAGGATACTCATTCGACTGCTGGAAGTTGAATGGTGAAGAGGTTTCTGATAAAAGCACCTACACAGTAAATGTAAGAGATCAAAGAGATCTGTATATTGCATGCTTTACCCTGAGTTCACAGGCAGATGGTGTTTATACAGAGCCTGATAATCCATTACATGGTTCTACCAGTGGAGATACATATAGAGAGATTGATGGCCAGGAAATAACTCAGACGACTATTCAGGCATTCCCTTCATCCAACGAATGGGTATTTGATTACTGGGAACTTGTTTCAGATGAAATGTCTTCCGGCAGCAAAGTATCAATAAGCAATCCTTATACTGTAAAAGTATATGACAGAATGGATACTTATATCGCTCATTTTAAGAAACGAAACGGTGTAACTAACCCTGATATTCAGATTACAAGACATGCAACAGGAATAGTAGAGCGTATTACCGGTAATAAAGAAAGACAGTTCACCTTACCTGTTCTTGGAGTCGACAGAAATTATGTGCTTGCATTAGCTGAGAATGCGGCTATGGACAGTAGCAGCAGATACAGCAAACCCGCGCCGTATTCCGGCAATTCACCGGCTCTTGTTTCTTTGAGCAATAATCTTCAGGTCAAGGAGAAGAAGGATGAGTCCCTTGTTAAAGACTCAGGATTTGATTTTATCACTTCTGACGGCGAGATTATAAGTATTAATTCTGTAAATATCAATTCACAAATTACAGAACTGGCAGAAAAAATTACAAAAGAAACGTATGGGAAGATTTATTCCACAGAAGTATTATATGCTGCTGAAACGCTCGTTCCTGCAAACTTTGAAGATGGAAAGAGAACCATCGTCTGGTCCGGAACAGGAGCCTCAAAGGGTAATCAGCTATTCATAATACAAGTAACCGGAACTGACACAAAAGTAATAATTCCGATAGCTGACGATAACGGAAAGCTGACTTTTACTACATCTGACTTTGCAGACAGCAGATTTGTGCTTGTAAAGACCGGATATAAACAATGAAAGAGTAACTAACAATAATCCAGAATTATAATATGATTTTTATGTAAATGATAAATCTAGTACTGTTAGAGGTTAAAGAAAACTTCTGGACAAATTGTCTGGAAGTTTTTTGGTCAAAATCAGTCCAATTCAGGACGAAATATGTTGAACGACCTTATAATTTGGCTTCAAATCGGCTTGAAAACTGATACTTAATGACTATGACTTTATATAGTAATAGGAGGAAAAAATATGTTTTTTCAATTATCGGAAAATGAAATGAGTTCGGTCAAGGCAGAAAAAATAAATCCGGACATTATTACAGTCGGATACCTGAA
>JAZLHO010000039.1:0-4324 GCA_045616865.1 Lachnospiraceae bacterium
GGCATTTTTTACATCAGCAGTAGGAGTACTTCAGAAACTTGTTATAGGTCTTGGCGCAGGTCTTGGCGTATGGGGAGGCATTAACCTCATGGAAGGTTATGGTAATGATAACCCCGGTGCCAAGTCACAGGGCGTTAAACAGCTTGTAGCAGGTGGCGGTGTAGCCCTCATCGGTATCACACTTGTTCCCCTTCTTGCCAACATCTTCAACTAATCGGAGGTAACGGTAAATGGGCAGTATTATCGACAAAATCGGTGAATGGTTGCATGGACTGCTCGTTGAAGGTGTAATGGGAAATCTCACCGGAATGATCAGCGCTGTTAACAATGAGGTTAGCAGCGTTGCTTCCGATGTGTCTCAGACTCCGGCAAACTTTTCGCCGGGGATATATGCAATGATTCGTAATGTTTCAGAATCGGTAATCATGCCGATTGCAGGAATAATCCTTACGATTATTGCCTGTGTCGAACTGATTCAGCTGATTATTGATCATAACAATCTGCAGAACTTTGAGTCATGGATTTTCTTTAAATGGATATTCAAAACCTTTGTTGCAGTAACAATCATCACCCACACATTTGATATCGTAATGGCGGTATTTGATGTTGCACAGTACGTTGTGTCGAATGCCGGTGGAATCATTTCAGGCAGCACGGCAATCACTGAGGCACAGATACTGGCAATGGGAACAACCGTGGACTCAATGGGAAACGGGGCACTTATAGGACTGTTTTTGCAGTCATCCATCATATCGATAACACTCTGGGTTCTAAGCAAAATAATCTTTGTTATTGTTTATGCCAGAATGATTGAGATTTACCTTATGACGAGTCTCGCACCGATTCCACTTTCAACGTTCGGAAACAAGGAACAGAGCCATATCGGACAGAACTATTTGAGAAGCCTTGCAGCACTCGGATTTCAGGGATTACTGATTCTCATATGTGTCGGCATTTACGCGATACTCGTACAGAACATGTCTTTCTCTTCGGATATATCGGGAGCGTTATGGGGCATTGTAGGATATACAATTCTTCTTTGTTTCACTCTGTTTAAGACAGGCTCACTTGCAAAATCAGTATTTTCGGCACATTAAGGAGGACACAATGGCATCTTACATCAGTATCCCCAGGGATTTAACAAAAGTAAAAACAAAAGTATTTTTCAATCTGACAAAACGCCAGATTATATGTTTCGGGTTAGGAGCACTGTTCGGTGTTCCGTTATTTTTCATACTGAAGGCTGCAGGAATGGAGATCAGCAATGTCGTGCTTTGCATGATGGCGGTGATGCTTCCATTTTTTTTATTTGCCATGTATGAGAAGAACGGGCAGCCGCTTGAAAAGATTCTGAAGCAGAAACTGAACGCGAAGTTCCTTCGACCGAAGGTCCGACTTTACAGGACAAATAACTATTATGCCTGCCTTGCAAGACAGGCTGAGGCAGAAAGGGAGGTAAAGAAAATTGTCATTTCTTCTAAAGGACATATTCAAAAGAAAAAAGCAAACGCCTAAGCTGCCACCGGGGCTTTCTCCCCGTGAAAAGAAGGCAGTACTTGAAATAATCAGAAAAGCAGAAAACAAGGGATCGGTTCCGCACACGGCACAGGAATCAATCCCTTTTATACAGATGTTTCCGGATGGAATCTGCAAGGTAACCAAGGATTATTACACCCGTACGATTGAGTTCGAGGACATCAACTACCAGCTGGCACTTGAATCGGAGCAACATGCGATTTTCGATGAATGGTGCAGCTTTCTTAACTTCTTTGACAGTTCAATACATTTTGAACTGTCATTTATGAATCTTACAGCTGATGCAGATGAGGCAAAGGCGCAGATTGATATTGCTCATGCCGATGACGGTTTTGATGCGGTCAGGGATGAGTATTCGGGGATGCTTAAGAACCAGCTTGCGAAGGGTAATAACGGACTTAAGAAAAAGAAGTACATTACCTTCGGAATCAAAGCGGGAAGCTATAAAGAAGCAAAACCTAAGCTTAACCATATCCGTAACAGTATTCTGAAAAACTACAGCAAGATGGGTGTTTCGGCACATTCCATGAACGGAAAAGAACGCCTTCAGGTCTGTCATGATGTTTTCCATATTGGTGAAAGACATAAGTTCAGATTTGACTGGAAATGGCTTCCTGAGTCAGGCCTTTCAGCAAAGGATTTTATAGCACCGTCATCGTTTACCTTTAAGAAAAACAGAGTATTTCAGATGGGAGATACGTATGGCGCGATGAGTTATTTTTCACTTACCGCATCAGAAGTTTCGGACAGACTACTTGCCGACATTCTTGATATGAATTCGAATATGGTGGTTTCCATGCATATTCATTCGATTGACCAGAACGAGGCTATAAAGCAGATAAAGCATAAGATTACGGAACTTGACCGCTCAAAGATAGAAGAGCAGAAAAAGGCCGTCAGGGCAGGTTATGATATGGATATCATTCCTTCTGACCTTGCCACGTACGGAAATGATGCAAAGAGTTTGCTTAGGGAACTTCAGAGTCAGAATGAGCGAATGTTTATGATGACGTTTCTTATCATGAATACCGGCAAGGATGAAACGGAACTTGAAAACAATGTATTCCAGATGACATCGCTTGCACAGAAGCATAACTGCAACCTTATCCGACTTGATTATCAGCAGGAGCAGGGACTTATGAGTTCACTGCCGCTTGGTCAGAACCTTATAGAGATTGAGAGAGGGCTTACGACTTCCTCGACGGCAATCTTTGTTCCATTCACTACGCAGGAACTGTTCCAGGAGGGCTCAGGAGCCCTGTATTACGGCATAAACGCATTAAGCAATAATTTAATCATGGCGGACAGAAAGCGCCTTAAAAACCCGAATGGACTGATTCTAGGAACCCCCGGTTCCGGTAAGTCTTTTTCGGCGAAAAGAGAGATTGCCAATGCGTTCCTTACAACCGATGACGATGTAATCATTCTTGATCCTGAGTCTGAATATTCAGCCTTGGTAGCGAAGTTCAACGGTCAGGTAATAAAGATAAGTGCATCAAGTGCCCAGTATATTAATCCTTTGGATATCAATATGAACTATTCGGAAGATGAAGAGCCGCTTGCTCTGAAAGCCGACTTTATTCTTTCTCTGTGTGAGCTGATAGTTGGCGGAAAAGAAGGTCTACAACCGGTTGAAAAGACTGTGATAGACAGATCGATTCATCAGATATACAGAAAATACTTTGATGATCCGGTACCTGAGAACATGCCACTTCTTGAGGACCTGTATAACGCATTGCTTGGTCAGCCTGAGCCTGAAGCAAAGAGAGTAGCAACCGCACTTGAAATCTATGTGTCCGGTTCACTCAATATCTTTAATCATAGGACGAATGTTGAGCTTCATAACCGTCTTGTATGTTATGACATCAAGGAACTCGGAAAGCAGCTTAAAAAGATTGGAATGCTTGTTGTACAGGACCAGGTGTGGGGCAGGGTTACGGAGAACAGAGGCAACGGAAAATCTACAAGATACTACGCTGACGAAATGCACCTTCTTTTGAAGGAAGAGCAGACGGCAGCCTTTACGGTTGAAATTTGGAAGCGATTCAGAAAGTGGGGCGGTATTCCTACCGGCATTACCCAGAACGTAAAGGATCTTCTGGCATCACCCGAAGTAGGAAACATCTTTGAAAACTCTGATTTCGTATATCTTTTGAACCAGGGTCCCGACGGTCAGGAGATTCTTACAAAGACTTTGAACATCAGCCCGCAGCAACTGTCGTACGTCGTGCATTCCGGTCCCGGCGAAGGACTTATTATATATGACAATGTAATATTGCCGTTTGTAGATAAGTTTCCGACGGATATTGAGCTCTACAAGATTATGACGACGAAACTGAGTGAGGTGGTGGAAAACTCAGATACGTAAAAATTTATGTGGAGGTTGGGAGGGAAGAAGGGTATAATAAAAGGCGGAGTTCAAGAAAGGAGTTTTACGATGAAGAAACTAATAGCACTGCTTTTTGTAACGATACTGAGCCTCTCACTTGTGGCTTGCAAAGGTAATAGCGAACCTTCTGAAATCGATGAACAGAATGTACAGCAGCAAACAGATGAAATTCAGTCGTCCGATCCTTCGGATTCAGATCCTGTTGAGGGTAATCCGGTAGAATATGGAAGAGAATATTGGGAAGAAAAATATCCCGGAGAGAACATTTGCCCGTTTGAAATCGAAGAAAAGGGTGAGTATTACAGTTATTACTGGATTTCCGGAATGGATGGATATGACGGAACCATTGGAAGCTGGCTCAGTCAGCCGTTTAACTGGAACGGATGGCATAAGACTTCA
>JAZLHO010000040.1:0-5465 GCA_045616865.1 Lachnospiraceae bacterium
AATCTCGATGGAATATATGCTGATATTGTTTCTTATCTCGACGCGAAGCTTCACCTCAGGCTTGTGAACATCCACACGTGTCTGCGGAAAGCTGTCCAGTATGAGACCTCCGAGATCGCAGTTGATAGTTTCTGATGTTCCGGGAAAAGCCTTGTCTGCGCGGCGCGTATCCACCTTGAAGGAAAAAGTCTTATCCTCGTATACCATATCGATATATTCCACTACTGCCTTCTGCAGAGCTTCCACAGACTTTTCTTCAACCCATACCATCGGCGAGAAGCTGTGAACACCGAATACAGTCTTTATGGCTGCGACCGCATCATCATAATCATAATCACTGAGTGCATCCACATATATCCTTCCGCGTTCCTTTGATACCTTGAATTCGCCTTCTACCGTCTCCATTGCAAGGCGAAGCTGCTTTACCAGCGCATCCTCAAACAGGAATCTGTTTTTTCCCTTGCAGCCTATCTCGCCGTATTTGATCAAAAAGCTTTTGAATTTCATTTTCTCGTAAATCTCCTTAACTGAGGAATAAGTTCTGCCAGTGTTTCCAGAAAATACTCTGCCTCTTCTTTTGTATTAAGTTCACACAGTGAAACTCTGATCGTTGAATCCAGAAGATTCTCTTTAAGTCCTATTCCCTTTAATGTTCCCGAGATACCTGGATGATGTGTGGAACAGGCAGAACCGCTTGATACGCAGATGCCCTTATCCTCCAGTGCATGAAGCAGCACTTCTGATTTGACACCCTCGATGCTTATGCTTACGACATGCGGTGCACATGCATCGCCTCTAAGTGAGTTGACCTTCACTCCGTCAAGCTTTTCGGCACCGTCGATGATCACATCCTTGATTGAAGTGATATATGCTATGCGCTCATCGAAATCTTCGTAGGCTTCCCTTGCCGCCTGTCCGAGCCCGGCGATACCGGGAACATTGATTGTTCCGCTTCTCATACCGTGCTGCTGTCCCCCGCCGTAGATGATCGGTCTGATCTTCACATTCTCATCAATATAGAGAAAGCCGATTCCCTTCGGGCCGTGGATCTTGTGACCTGATACACTCAGCATATCTATGCCCATGCGCTTGGGATATATTCTCAGCTTTCCGTAAGCCTGTATCGCGTCCACATGGTACAGGATGTTTTTGTTGTATGACTTGATGATTTTTGATATCTCGCTGACGGGTTCGATGGCACCTATCTCATTGTTTACCATCATCGTTGACACAAGTATGGTATCAGGTCTGAGACTGTCTCTGAGTACATCGAGTATGACATGTCCATCCTGATCAACCGGAAGCGCCGTGATCTCAAATCCGAGACCTTCAAGGAACAAAAGCGGCTCATATACCGAGGCGTGTTCTATGCCTGTGGTTATGATGTGCTTTCCTGCTCGCTGATTGGCAATCGCACATCCGATAAGCGCTGTGTTGTTGGACTCTGTTCCGCCTGATGTGAACAGGATTTCCTTCTCCTTGCATTTCAATGTAGAGGCGATGATCTGTGCGGCTTCTTTTACATAGCGCTCTGACTCGACGCCTTTGATATGCTTCGAAGAGGGATTACCGTAATCCTCCCTCATCGTCTTTTCTACTATACGGGCTGCGCCCTCGCTCACCACGGTAGTGGCTGCATTGTCAAAATATACGTCCATAAGTGATTATTATACCATATAAGCGACGAGGAGAATAAGAATTTATTCTTATTCGACGACCGCAGATGATAACGATCCGCAGGATCGTTATACCATATAAGCGACGAGGAGAATAAGAATTTATTCTTATTCTCCTGTTTTGATTTTTTCGGCAAGTGCCTTGATTTCTTCAAGCTTTGATACGAAATATATGCCCTTCTGTCTTTCAGCATTTGAAAATCCTTTTTCTATCATGCGGTCAAGCCATACCTTCAGTTCATCATAAAAACCGTCGATATTATACAGAACAAGCGGAGCGTCAGTCTGTTTAAGTGCAAGTCGCGACATGACTTCTCCTATCTCTTCAAATGTTCCCGTTCCTCCGGGAAGAGCGATAAACATATCTCCGAGCTCCACCATCATGCTTTTTCTTTCTGCCATATCTTCCGTTATTATCAGTTCTTCAAGGTCCTCCTTCTGATAATCCAGCTCTATGAACATCTTCGGCTCGATACCTGTCACATGTCCGCCGTTCTTCATAGCGCTGTCAGCAACCAGCCCCATCAAACCTGATTCAGATCCTCCGTAGATCAGGTGATGGCCCGCATTTGCGATCCATGCACCGAGCTCACAGGTTGCTTCCTTTATTTTTTCATCATTTCCGAATTCCGATCCCAGAAATACTGTTATATTCATGCCGCAAATCCTCCGATAAAAAATACATTGTCTTAACATTGTACCATAAAGCTATCATTAATCGCATTATCCATTGACTTAAAAATCGCTATCTCATACAATAGTTATGGCAAAAAATGCCGGGAAAGGTTGGTTTTAAATGAGTAAATATTTTGGTACAGATGGCTTCAGAGGTGAAATAAATGTAGTTCTTGGAGCTGAAGAAGCATTTAAAATAGGACGATATATAGGTTGGTATTACGGTCAGGAGCCGAAGGAGCCCGGGAAATGCAGAGTAGTCATCGGCAAGGACCCGAGACGTTCAAGCTACATGCTTGAGGATGCTCTCTGCGCAGGTCTGGTAACAAGCGGTGCAGATGTGTATCTGCTGCATGTAACTACCACTCCTTCCGTAAGCTATATGGTACGTGCAGATGATTTTGACTGCGGTATCATGATTTCTGCAAGTCATAATCCATACTATGACAACGGAATCAAAATCATCAACGGAAACGGTGAGAAACTTGAAGAATCTGTAATCGAAGGCATAGAAGATTACATCGATAATCCGCGCGAGCTTCCGAAAGCGACCCGCGACAATATCGGTCAGGCGATCTCCTACGATGCCGGACGTAATCGCTATATCGGCTATCTCATCAGTCTTGCAACACACAGCTTCAAGGGAAAGAAAGTTGCCCTCGACTGCTCTAACGGTTCTGCATCAGCGATCGCCAAATCCGTATTTGATGCCCTCGGTGCACAGACGCATGTCATCAATGCACAACCTGACGGAACCAATATAAACCTCGACTGCGGCTCGACACATATTGAAAAACTATGCTGGTATGTTCAGGAACAGCATTGTGACATCGGATTTGCTTTTGACGGTGATGCTGACAGATGTATCGCTGTTGATGAACACGGTGAAGTAGTTGATGGTGACAAGATACTTTTCATCTGCGGAAAATATATGAAGGAAAAAGGACAGTTATACAACACAACAGTCGTGACCACGATCATGAGTAATCTCGGGCTTTATAAAGCATTTGACCGTGAAGGCATAAGTTATGAGAAGACTCAGGTGGGTGACAGGTATGTCTATGAGAATATGCAGGCCAACGGCAACTGCCTCGGCGGCGAGCAGAGCGGACATATCATCTTCTCAAAGCACGCGACCACCGGTGACGGTATCGTGACTGCTATCAAAATCATGGAAGTTGTGATGAGCAGGAAGCTCCCGCTTTCAAAGCTTGCAGATGAGATACGAAAATATCCTCAGGTTCTGAAAAATGTTCCCGTCAGCGACAAAGACACCGTCATGAATAACCCTGCAGTTGTCACTGTAGTTAAGAGTATTCAGGCACGTCTCGGAGATGATGGCAGGATACTTCTGCGCCCCTCAGGCACAGAGCCTGTGATCCGTATCATGGTCGAGGCTGATACGGAAGATGCATGCAAGGAATGCGTCAATGAAGTATATGACACTATGAAAGAAGAGGGACTAAGCAAATGAAATCAAAAGCCGTAAGTGCTGACAGAATGGGCACTGAGCCGACAGGAAAACTTCTGTTTACCATGAGTGCACCGCTCTGCGTTTCTATGCTGGTACAGGCACTTTATAATATCGTAGACAGTATTTTCGTATCAAGAATAGATGAACAGGCACTTGCGGCGACGAGTCTTGCATTTCCGATCCAGTCGCTTATGATTTCATTTTCCGTAGGTATGGCTGTTGGTATGGCGGCACTTCTTTCCCGTTCACTCGGGGAGGGCAATCGCAAGCGTGCGCAGGAAGCCTGCTATAACGGAATATTTATAGTACTCTGCGGAGCTGTAGTCTTCTTCCTTTTCGGACTTTTCGGAGCAAGGTGGTTCTTCTCCACCCAGACATCCAATCCCGTTATCATCGAATACGGTGTCACTTATCTGTCCATCGTCTGTATGCTTTCGGTTGGCTTCATACTTGAAGTGATCTTTGAGCGCGTGCTTCAGGCTACCGGCAACACCGTCTATAACATGATCAGTCAGGGCTGCGGTGCGATATTCAACTGCATCTTCGATCCTATCCTGATCTTCGGTCTGTGCGGATTCCCTGCAATGGGTATCAAGGGTGCTGCTATTGCTTCGATATCGGGACAGTTCCTTGCCATGCTGCTCGCACTCATTTTCAATATCACGAAAAACCACGATGTTTCAGTCATCTGGAAAAGCTTCAAGCCTCAGGGCGATGTGATTAAAGAGGTCCTGTCTGTCGGCGTTCCGTCGTTTTTCATGCAGGCCATCACATCGGTCACAACTTATATTATGAACTCCATACTGATCGCATATTCAGAAGCGGCAGTTACTGTATACGGAGTATATTTCAAACTCCAGAGTTTCATATTCATGCCGATATTCGGAATGAACAGCGGAATGATACCGATTATCGCTTATAACTACGGAGCTAAGAAAAAAGATCGCATCATGAGTACTCTTAAGTATGCGATCATCGCAGCGACCTGCATCATGCTGTGCGGTACTCTTCTTTTCAATCTGTTTCCGGACTGGTTCATGAACCTGTTCAGTGCTCAGGGTGAGCTTATGACATTGGGTTGCATCGCTCTCGGCATCATCTCGTTCCACTTCGCATTCGCGGGTTTTAATATCGTTATCCTCTCTGCATATCAGGCCCTCGGAAACGGCACCTATGCTCTGATAGTATCTATACTCAGGCAGCTTGTAGTCATCCTTCCGGCAGCTTTCATACTCGGCAGGCTGTTCGGTGTCAATGCAGTCTGGTGGGCATTCCCCATCGCCGAAGTGGTTTCAACCATCGTCAATATCTTCCTGTTCAGGAAAATCTACAAGGATAAGATCGACCCGCTTACACGCTGAACTCTGCTCTCTTGATTATCTGATCCTGATATTCCTTTTCGAGTTCAACGAAATAGCCTGACCATCCCCACACCCTGACTATCATCCCCTGATGATTCTCGGGGTGTTTTTGTGCATCGATCATGTCATCCCGGTTGACTGCATTGATCTGAAGTTCATGTCCTCCTCTTGTGATAAACAGTCTGACCAGCTCAGCTACCTTCTCTACATTTCCCTCAGAAGCAAATACCGAATTATGTATCTCAAGCGTCAATGGACCTCCATTCGCACTGCGCATCA
>JAZLHO010000041.1:0-55484 GCA_045616865.1 Lachnospiraceae bacterium
AGCAGGAATTCCTGATGTTTCATACAACGGATCAACACTTGATGCATGCCCGAATACATTCATCGTTTCTTCAAGAATCGACTGGACACCATACTTCGAGTATCTCATCGACTGCGTACTTAACGGACAGGATATCCCTGCAGACTGGTGTGGTTCAATCGAGACAGGTTCTGTAGTTCTTACAGATGTCAATGAGAACGTAGCAGCAGAAGGTACAGTTGAGAAGATGGAAGAAGTTAAGGCCGGACTCCTTGACGGAAGCATCAAGGTATTTGACTGCGCCAACATCACAGTTGAAGGAAAACAGCTTGATTCTTACATGGCAGATGTTGATACAGATCCTAACTATGAGAAGGATACAGAGGCTGTTGCTGACGGATACTTCCATGAGTCTGAGTACAGATCAGCTCCTTACTTCGATGTAATGATCGACGGTATCACAACTCTTAATGCAATGTTCTAAATATGTGTTTAACGGCGGGGCCCGAAGGGGTCCCGCTTTGGTCAGTTAATCGCTGACAGTAACATAATACTAATATAAAGGAGGCCCTGAATGCCCACTCCTGCTATAGAGTTAAAAAACATTACAAAGGCATTTGGCACAAAAGTAGTTGCCAACAAAAATGTATGTTTAAAAGTGAATTACGGTGAGATACTTGCCATACTTGGTGAAAACGGAAGCGGCAAGACAACTATGCTTAACATGATCTCCGGAATCTATTATCCAGATTCGGGAGAAATTCTCGTTAATGGAGAGCCTGTTTCAATCAAATCTCCAAGGGACGCATTTAATTACAAGATAGGTATGATACATCAGCATTTCAAACTTGTTGATGTTTTTACGGCTACGGAAAATATCATTCTGGGACTTAAGGACTCAGGAGGTTACGATATAAAAAAAGCTGCTGAAAAAGTCAGACAGATTAGTGAGCAGTACGGATTCGACATCGATCCTGATAAAAAGATATATGAGATGTCAGTTTCCGAGAAGCAGACAGTCGAGATCATAAAGGTTCTTTACAGGGGTGCGGATATACTCATGCTGGATGAGCCTACGGCTGTACTTACTCCACAGGAAACAAGAAAACTTTTTGCAGTTCTCAGAAGAATGAGGGAGGATGGCAAGGCAGTTGCCATCATCACTCATAAGCTTCATGAAGTAATGGATATATCAGATAAGGTCGCAGTACTTCGTAAGGGTGAATATATCGGAACGGTTAATACAGCTGAGACGAATGAAAGCGAACTTACGGAGATGATGGTAGGCCAGAAGGTTACTCTCAATATCGACAGAACCGATCCGGTCAATCCTGAACCGAGGCTTATCGTTGCACATCTTAACTGCATGAATGTAGAAGGCATCAAGGTTCTTGATGATGTCACATTTACAGCCAATTCAGGTGAGATTCTGGGAATCGCTGGAATAGCCGGAAGCGGACAGAGAGAGCTTCTTGAAACCATAGCAGGACTTCAGCCGATGGTAACAGGCGGAGTTCAGTATATCAATCCTGAGAATGGAGAGATAGAGTTCCTCAGAGATAAGACACCGATGCAGATAAGGGAACTCGGAATCAGGCTTTCATTTGTACCTGAGGATCGTCTCGGTATGGGACTGGTTGCAACTATGGGAACAACTGACAATATGCTTCTCCGAAGCTACAGGAAGGGCAAAGGACTTTTCCTGAGCAAAAAAGAACCGAAGGAGCTGGCAGAGAAAATAATAGAAGAGCTTCAGGTAGTAACACCGGGTATCAATACACCTGTAAGAAGGCTTTCAGGAGGTAATGTTCAAAAGGTACTTGTAGGACGTGAGATAGCTGCAGCACCGAAGGTCCTTATGGCAGCCTATCCGGTAAGAGGCCTCGATATCAACTCTTCCTATGTGATATACAATCTGCTTAACAAGCAGAAGGAAGCAGGAGTAGCGGTTATCTTTGTAGGCGAGGATCTGGATGTACTTCTCGGTTTGTGCGACAGAATACTTGTTATAGGTTCGGGAACAGTTACCGGAGTAGTCGATGCAAGAACGGCTACCAAGGAAGAAATCGGATTACTGATGACAAAGGAGGTACGTAAAGATGCATAATAAGGCACATAAAGATCCTTTGTTTCACATAGCAAGAAAAGATGCACCTGTATGGTGGAAAAGATTTGGAATCAGAATTATCGCAGTTATACTTGCTCTCGTGGTTGCAGGCATCGTGACATTGCTTCTTACGAAGCTCAATCCTATCGATGTATATATGACAATGATAGACGGAGCAGTAGGAACGACCAGAAGAGTCTGGGCACTTATTCAGAAGACGGCAATGCTGCTTATCATCGCAGTTGCCATCACACCGGCTTTCAGGATGCGTTTCTGGAACCTTGGTGCGGAGGGTCAGGTTCTTATCGGAGGATTTGCGACTGCGGTAGTTATGCTTAAGCTGGGAGATAAGGTCCCGACTCCGGTTCTTTTCATCATGATGGTCGTATCCGCAATCATCGCAGGTGCTGTATGGGGACTGATTCCGGCGATATTCAAAGCAAAGACCAATACAAATGAAACACTGTTCACACTTATGATGAACTACGTTGCAATCCAGCTTATCGGATACTTCGTACTTGAGTGGTCGGTTCCGAAGGGTTCAGGTCAGATCGGAATCATCAATCAGAAAACCCAGGAGGGATGGATTCCGTCTGTAGGAGGCAATGCCTATCTGATCAATGTAATTATCGTAGCTGTGATCACGATTGCAATAGCGATTTACCTTAACAAGACAAAACACGGTTATGAGATCTCTGTTGTAGGAGATTCACAGAATACTGCAAGATACATCGGTATCAATGTTAAGAAGGTAATCATCAGGACTATGATCCTTTCGGGAGCTATCTGCGGTATCGCAGGATTTCTGCTTGTATCAGGTCAGGATCATACGATTACAAAGGATACGGCAGGCGGTAACGGATTTACGGCTATCATGGTTTCATGGCTTGCCAAGTTTGACCCGCTCTGGATGGTTCTTACAGCATTTATCATATGCTTCCTTCAGAAGGGTGCCGGTGAGATAGCCACGATGTTCAAGCTTAATCTATCATTTGCAGATATAATCACCGGAATCATCATATTCTTCATTGTAGGAAGTGAGTTCTTCATCAACTATAAGCTTGTATTTCGTAAAGCAGATAAGGAGGCAGCAGCATGATAATGTTCATACAACGTGCCATCATTCAGGGCATACCTCTTTTATTCGGAGCAACGGGAGAAATACTTACAGAAAAATCGGGCAACCTGAATCTCGGTATTCCGGGAATCATGTACTCAGGTGCTATCGGCGGTGTAATCGGAGCTTTCATGTATGAAAATGCAGTCGGCCCGGAAAATATTAATCCGGCTCTTGCGATCATCATACCGCTTGTCTGCTCGATACTTCTGTCGCTTTTAATGGGACTTATATACTGCTTCCTGACAGTAACACTCAGAGCAAATCAGAACGTAACAGGTCTTGCACTTACCACATTCGGTGTAGGTGTCGGAAACTTCTTCGGTGGTTCTCTCATCAAGCTTTCAGGTGCAGATGTTCCGTCTATCAACCTGACAGCAACGAGTAACTTCTTTAAGGCGAAGCTTCCTTTTGCATCCAGTCTCGGTGCGGTAGGAGAGATCGTATTCTCATACAGTTTCCTGGCATATGCGGCTATCATCATTGCATTGGTTGCAGCATTTGTACTGAAGAAGACCAGGGTCGGACTTCATCTGCGTGCCATCGGTGAGAATCCTGCAACTGCAGATGCAGCCGGAATCAATGTATCAAAGTATAAATATCTGGTGACATGTATCGGCAGCGTGATCGCCGGTCTGGGCGGACTTTTCTACATCATGGATTATGCGTACGGAGTATGGTCCAACAACGGTTTCGGAGACAGAGGCTGGCTGGCTGTAGCACTCGTAATATTCTCGATGTGGAAGCCTGATATCAGTATCATCGGATCATTTATCTTCGGCGCGCTGCTTATCGTTCAGAACTACATTCCGAATCTCAGCATGAGCGCACAGGAGCTCATCAAGATGCTTCCATATGTAGTTACTATAGTTGTACTGGTTATCGTTTCGATGAGAAACAAAAAAGAAAACCAGCCCCCGGCAAGTCTGGGACTGGCATATTTCAGAGAAGATCGTTAATGATCATATCAGATATCTGCTGCGGAGCTGCGGCCGTATAATCGGCACCGGCTCCGCACAGTTCTTTTTCAGAACCGTAACCCCACAGGGCTCCTATGGCTTTAATGCCGGATCTGTGTGCACCGGTGATGTCATTGGCACGGTCTCCGATCATGATACAGGATGAAATATCGGTTATGTCAAGGTCATCAAATATGCTTTCGATGATTTCCTGCTTGCATGTGCGATGCTCACCTTCATCATCCACATAGGCTCCGCGTATGATTTCAAAATAATCTGCTATTTCAAAACGCAAGGCGATCTTAAGAGCCAGCTCCTCCGGCTTTCCGGTAGCTACTATGAGGCGTCTGCCGTCCGCCCTGAGAGCCGACAGCATATCTGCAATACCGGGATAGAGTTCACATTCTTTATTTCCTCTGTCGAGATAATAATCCCTGAATCTCAATACAGCTTCCACTGATTTCTCAGGTGAAAAACCGTAATGCTCGGCAAATGCTTCCGCAAGCGGGGGACCTACGAAGCGTCTGAGATTATCAGGATCATCCTCGTCTATTCCGTAGGTTTTGAGGGAATAGCGAGTGGCATTCATGATGCCGGGACCTGTATCTACGAGCGTTCCGTCAAAGTCAAATAATATGTTTTCATACTTTCTGTTCATAGCATAGATTTTTACTGATTATTTAATGTTTGTCAAGCTTGACTTGATGGTATCAATAAACTAAAATTATATAGTTTGTTGATGTTACGCATAACAGTAAATGTATCACGGAGCGCGGACGCATCGCAGGTGATATATATCGGGGAGTTATGGAAAAAGGTAAAATAGTAGTAGTCTATGGATCCGGAAAGGGTAAGACCACTTCCGCCATAGGCAAGGGAATCAAATATCTGGGGGATGGCAAGACTGTAAATATGATCCAGTTCCTTAAGGGAAGACGGGAAGAGGGACTCATGGATGTATTAAAACAGCTTGAGCCTGATATGAAGGCTTTCAGGTTTGAGAAGAATACAGTCAAATTCTCCGAACTGAGCGATTCTGAGAAGAAAGAAGAACTCATCAATATCCGGAACGGAATCAGCTTTGCAAGAAAGGTGATTTCTACAGGAAGCTGTGATCTGCTTATACTGGATGAGGTGCTCGGATTAGTGGACAGAGGTATCATTGAAGAGTCTGAGCTCATCGAACTGGTAAAAGGCAGACACGAGGAAATGAATATACTATTGACCGGCCGTGTTTTACAGGATGGAATACGTACACTTGCAGACGAGGTCTATAGGATAGATGTTGAATGATAGGAAAGGTAACAAAATGAGAACAGTAGGAACAGTTTCAAGAGGCGTTAGATGTCCGGTATTAAAGCAGGGTGATGACCTTGTTAAGGTCGTTACTGATGCAATTGTTGCTGTTGGTGAAAATGAGCACGTGACCTTCCACGAGAAGGATGTAGTTGCTGTTACAGAGGCAGTACTCGGACGTACACAGGGTAACTATGCAAGCACAGATGATATAGCTGCAGACTGCAGAGCCAAGTTCGGATGCGATGAGATAGGTATCACATTTCCGATTCTGAGCCGTAACAGGATCTCAGTATGTCTTAAGGGATTTGCAAAAGCATTTAAAAAAGCATACATACTTCTGAGCTATCCGGCAGATGAAGTAGGAAACCATCTGTTTGATGAGGATCTTCTTGACGAGAAGAATGCCAATCCATATTCAGACATACTGGATGAGAAGCAGTACCGCGATATCTTCGGATATCAGAAGCATCCCTTCACAGGCGTTGATTATGTGGAATTTTATTCAGAACTTTTCAAAGCAGAAGGATGTGAACCGGTATTCATATTTGCAAATGACTGCCGTGCGATTTTAAAGTATACAAAGAATGTAATCTGCTGTGATATCCATTCAAGAGAGAGATCACGCAGAAGACTTGTTGCCGCAGGCGGAGAGAAAATACTCACAATGGCAGATATTCTCAATGAGTCTGTAAACGGAAGCGGATATAACAAGGCATACGGACTCTATGGCTCAAACAAGGCAACAGAGGATACGGTCAAGCTGTTCCCGCGTGACTGCGATAAGTTCGTTCATGCGCTTCAGACTTCACTTAAGAAAGCAACCGGAGTAGAGATGAACTGCATGGTCTACGGAGACGGTGCGTTCAGAGATCCCGTCGGACAGATATGGGAGCTTGCTGATCCTGTAGTCAGCCCGGCATACACAGAGGGCCTTGAGGGTAAACCAAATGAGCTTAAGCTCAAGTATCTTGCTGACAATGATTTCAAGGAGCTTCAGGGAGAGGATCTTCAGGATGCAATGAAATCAGCAATCAAAAATCAGCACGGAGAAGATATGGTAGGTCAGATGAAGTCAGAGGGAACTACACCGAGAAGACTCACAGACCTTATAGGATCTCTCAGTGACCTCACTTCAGGTTCAGGAGACAAGGGAACACCTATAGTATTTATTCAGGGATATTTCGATACATATGCAGATCAGTAAATGATACTATCATGCGCAAAAATCAATAGAGCTTACGGAAGCGACGTTATCATAAAAGATGCGTCGCTTCTTATTAATGCGCATGAAAAGGTGGCGGTGGTCGGTAATAACGGAGCGGGTAAGACGACACTTCTTGATATGCTTACAGGGACGGAAGCTCCGGACAGCGGTACAGTTACTATGCCTTCAGGTGTTACGACAGGATATCTGAAGCAGATCAATGATATAGACAGTGATGAAACCGTACTTGCAGAGATGACAAAGATTATTCAGCCTGTCATAGAGATGGAGGAAGAGCTTCAGCTCGTGCAGGAAAGCATGAAGCATGCAGATGGAGAAAAGCTCGACAGACTTTACGACAGGTATAGCAGGCTCATGCATGAATATGAGATGGCTGACGGATATGAGGCAAGGAGCCGGGTCACCGGAATACTGAAGGGTCTGGGCTTTGATGAGGGTGAGTTCGGCAAGCAGGTGAAGATGCTTTCAGGCGGAGAAAAAACCAGACTTTTTCTCGGCAAGATACTGATCTCGCGGCCCGATATCATTTTCCTTGATGAGCCCACGAATCACCTTGACCTCTCAAGTATAGAATGGCTTGAGACTTATCTGATGAATTATCAGGGTACTGTGGTAATAGTAAGTCATGACAGATATTTTCTGGACAGAATTGTAAATAAGGTCATAGACATCGATATGGGACATGTCGAGATGTTCACCGGTAACTATTCTGAATATGCGGCTAAAAAGAAGATGCTGTATGATGCCAGAATCAAGGCATATCTGAAGCAGCAGGATACAATAAAGCATCAGGAGGAGGTCATAGAAAAGCTCCAGAGCTTCAACAGGGAAAAGTCGATAAAGCGCGCGGAGAGCAGAAAGAAAATGCTTGATAAGCTCGAAAGACTCGACAAGCCTGTGCAGGAGCGCACGGATATGTATCTCAGGTTCACACAGACAGCAGCAAGTGGCAGGGATGTGCTGGATGTCGAGGGGCTGTCAAAGACCTTCGATGACGGAGGAAGGCTGTTTGATGATCTGAGCTTTGAGTTAAAGCGTGGTGAGCATGTCGCGATAATCGGAGATAACGGAACAGGAAAGACGACCATACTTAAAATGCTGACCGGAGGAGTGATAGCGACCGGAGGTAAGATTACATTCGGAACCGGAGTAGAGATAGCTTATTTCGATCAGGAGCATCAGGTTCTTGATCAGAACAAGACCATCTTTGACGAGATACAGGATGATTATCCCGATATGGATAATACTGCAGTAAGGGATATACTGGCATCTTTTCTGTTCACCGGAGATGACGTGTTCAAGCGTATAGGCGATCTGTCAGGCGGTGAAGTAGGAAGAGTCAGCCTCGCAAAGCTGATGCTCAGCAGGGCAAATCTTCTGATACTTGATGAGCCTACGAACCATCTGGATATCATGAGTAAGGAGATACTTGAGGACGCCATAAGGGAATTTGAGGGAACAGTGCTCTATGTATCACATGACAGATATTTCATAAATAAGACGGCCACAAGAATACTGAATCTGACGCATGAAAAAATGCTTAATTACATAGGCAACTATGATTATTATCTGGAAAAGCGTGATGCCATGGAGGCTTACAAGGGTGTGAGCGGGGGAAGCGATAATGTACTCTTTGACAGGTCAGGCAGAGTATCCGGAGTATCTTCAGGGGCACAGGATTGGAAAGCGGCCAAGCAGAAGGCCGGTGAGAAAAAACGCAGGCAGCAGAAAATAGAAAAAACAGAGGCACAGATACACGAGCTGGAGACAGATAACCGTGAGATAGAAGCACAGTTCGACAAGCCTGAAAACCAGACAGATCCTGCCAGGCTTGCAGAGCTTCAGTTGCGGATGGATGAGAATAACGAAAAGCTGGATACACTTATGCAGCTATGGGAAGCACTGCTTGAGGAGGATGAAAGCGATGAATGATAAGACGAAGGCTGATAATCAAAGACCGGCATGGGTACGGGTTGCGGCGATACTGGTTGTGATACTGCTGACAGGTATGATACTTGCAACAGTAATATGCGCCTTTGCAGGAGTGGACAAAAGTATTATAATGGGATTGCTTTTATGTGATCTTATTATCCCGATTTTTATCTGGGTATTTCTGTTTTTAACCAGAAGACTATCAAATCAGAGAAAAGAGGCAGAACATGAATAAAGTCAGAACACGTTATGCACCTTCACCTACAGGAAGGATGCATGTAGGCAACCTGAGAACAGCTCTTTACGCATATCTTATTTCAAAACATGAGGGCGGAGACTATCTGCTCCGTATGGAGGATACTGATCAGGAAAGATACTATGAGGGTGCTGAAGAGATAATATATAACACATTAAGACTCACAGGGCTTAACTGGGATGAGGGTCCGGACATCGGCGGACCTGTCGGCCCGTATGTTCAGTCAGAACGTCAGTCCGGTGGTATATACCTGGAGTATGCAAAACAGTTAGTGGAAAAGGGTGAGGCTTATTACTGCTTCTGCACAGAGGAGAGACTTAATTCATTAAAGAAGACAGTAAACGGTGAAGAGATCATGGTATACGACAAGCACTGCCTGTCACTTACACCGGAAGAAGTAAAGGCAAATCTGGATGCAGGAATGCCTTATGTTATCAGACAGAACAACCCTACAGAGGGTACGACTACATTTCACGATGAACTATATGGAGATATATCGGTAAACAACTCTGAACTTGATGATATGGTGCTCATCAAATCCGACGGTTTCCCGACATATAATTTTGCAAATGTTGTCGATGACCATCTGATGGGGATCACCCATGTAGTAAGGGGATGCGAATACCTCTCCAGTTCACCGAAGTATAACAGACTCTATGAAGCATTCGGATGGGAGATACCGGCATATATTCACTGTCCGACTATTACGGATGAAACCCATAAGAAGCTTTCAAAGAGAAGCGGACATTCATCATTTGAGGATCTGGTAGAGCAGGGTTATCTTCCGGAGGCTGTAGTCAATTTTGTTGCATTGCTGGGATGGTCACCTGAGGATGACAGAGAGATATTTACACTTGATGAACTGGTTAAAGTTTTTGACTATAAGCATATCTCAAAATCACCGGCAGTATTTGATATGGTAAAGCTCGGATGGATGAACGGTGAGTATATCAAGGCCATGGATGATGAAAGGTTCTATGCGCTTGCCGAGCCGTATATCAAAGCAGTGCTGACAAGACCTGTCGACCTTCATAAAATAGCGGCTATGGTCAAGACACGTATCGAGAAGCTGCCTGATATCACAGATCATATTGATTTCTTCGAGGCAGTTCCGGAATATGATATCTCGATGTATACACATAAGAAAATGAAGACAGACACAGAGTCTTCACTGAAGCTTCTTAAGGATGTTCTTCCTGTTTTAAGGGGTCAGGAGGATTTCACGAATGATGCGCTATTTGAATCTCTTAAGAAGTTTGCAGATGAGCATGAATACAAAACCGGTTTTGTAATGTGGCCGATACGTACAGCTCTTTCAGGAAAGCAGATGACACCTGCCGGTGCAACTGAGATCATGGATGTGCTTGGCAAGGAGGAATCCATAGCACGTATAGAGGCCGGAATCAGAAAGCTTGAAGGCTGATCGATTCAGTATCAATCAATATAAGGCAGTCAGCAGCGGAGAGGGGCCACTGCTTATTGTCGCGGGACCGGGCAGCGGGAAGACCACTGTACTTACCGCAAGGATAAATTATATAATTGAAAATCTGCATGCTGACCCGGGAAGTGTGCTTGTGATGACATTTTCACGGGCAGCGGCAGCAGAGATGAAAGAAAGGTTCATGAGCACAGGCACCCGCGGCGGTGAGAAAGTGTGCTTCGGAACCTTTCATTCTGTTTTTTACAGAGTGCTGCGTATCGCATACGGAAGACTGGCAAGGAATTATATATTCGATGATGAATCAGGAGACCGCATACGCTTCGATGAAATGCTGAGTCTGACGGAAGAACTGCTCAGGGAAAGAGAAGATATCTGCAGACAGATCAGAAAAAAATACAGGTGGATACTGATTGACGAGTTTCAGGATATAGATGATCTTCAGTTTGAGATAGTAAAGCTTATAGCACCTCCGGATGCATCGCCAAACCTGACGGTAGTCGGAGATGATGATCAGAGTATATATGCATTCAGAGGAGCGGATCCGAACATCATGCTGGGATTTGAAAAGACTTATCCGGGAGCAAAAAAGATCGTGCTTGATATAAATTTTCGATCCATGGAGGAGATAATAACAGCTGCCGGAAGAATGATAAAGCATAATATCCATCGGTTCGATAAGGATATCACATCACACAGGGGCAGGGGAGCTTCTGTCAGAGTACTGGAGTTTGAGGATACACGAAGCGAATATCTGTATGTCACAGAGGAAATAAAAAGAAGTATATCCGAGGGGCGGGATGCAGACGGTATAGCTGTGCTTCACAGAAACAATATGCAGCCATGGGAGCTTTCGCATCTCTTCAGAGAAAATGAAATCAACGGCGTACATCTGATGACATTTCATAAATCAAAAGGACTTGAATTCACGGAAGTATGGATAATCGATGCGGCGGACGGAGTGACACCCGGTATGAAGGATAATTCAGAGGAGGAGCTTGAGGAGGAACGCAGAGTCTTTTATGTTGCGATGACAAGAGCCAGAGACAGACTGAATATATGCTGTCCGAAGCTTTTCAGAAACAGAAGTGTCTCAAGGTCACATTTCATAGATGAATTTCTAAGGCAGATACCGTAAATAAATTGTTGAAAAAAATAAAATAAAAAATTGCATACCTAAAAAAAGAGTGATATATTGCTATTAGTAACACATTAAATATTTTGGAGGGCTTTATGGATAACGACGCAACTGTTACGATTGAACTTGATGATGGAAAGTCTATTGAATGTAATGTGCTTATGATTTTTGAAGCAGGAAATGATGATCGCGAGTACATCGCTGTGATGCCTGAGGGTGGAGATGATGATACAGAGGTTTATCTTTACCGATATGCTGAGGATGAAAACGGAGAGCCGCATCTTGAAAACATCGAATCGGATGAAGAGTACGATATAGTATCAGAAGCATTTGATGAAATACTCGACGAGCAGGAATATAACGAAATGGTTGCTTCAGGCAGCCGTATCAACGAAGAGGATGCTTATTGATAAGCATCCTTTTTCTATGGTATAATCATGGTCATGTATGATATCGGTTTTCCTCATCTGGGGATATATATTCAGAATTTAAGAAACAGTATATACATCGGAAATTTCAGTATCGCTTTTTATGGCATACTGATCGGTATTGCTATGGTCATAGGACTTTTCCTTACATGGAAGGAGGCAAGGAGAACGGGCCAGAAGGAAGATGATTACACGGATTCCATCATTTGGATCATCATCTTCGGAGTGATTGGAGCGAGGCTGTATTATGTACTGTTCGAGTGGAGTTATTATAAGGACAATCTGGCAGAGATTATCAATACCAGAAGCGGCGGACTCGCTATATTCGGAGGAATAATAGCAGGCATCATAACCCTGGTGGTATTCTGCTGTATAAAGAAAAGAAACTTTCTGCTTATGGTCGATACGATCATTCCACAGGTCTGTCTGGCACAGGCTATAGGCCGGTGGGGCAACTTCTTTAACATGGAAGCATTCGGAAGGTATACGGACGGATTGCTTGCCATGCAGCTGAAACTCGAAAAGGTCAGTCCGATTATGGTCGGAACAGACCATATGGAGAACCTGCTTAATATCGGAGGAGTTGAATACATACAGGTTACACCCACATTTTTCATAGAGAGTATGTGCTGCCTGATATTCTTCTTCATTCTCATATGGACACAGAGACATAAGAAATTCAACGGAGAGGTATTTTTCGGTTATCTCGGCCTTTACGGAATCGAGAGAGCTATAGTTGAAGGAATGAGATCCGACTCACTTATGCTCGGAAGCATAAGAGTAAGCCAGCTCGTAGCTGTCATCTGCGTAATTATCGCATTGACAGGACTTGTGATATTTGCATATATAAACAAAATGAAGCATCCGGCAGTTCTGATTCCGCCGGCTGCAGCAGATAAAGACAATACAGATAAAGACAATACTGAAAAAGAGGTTTAATAAATGAAGCTTGGAATCGTAGGATTGCCGAATGTCGGAAAGTCCACACTTTTTAATTCATTAACAAAAGCAGGAGCGGCAAGCGCCAATTATCCATTCTGCACCATAGATCCGAATGTCGGTATCGTAGCAGTTCCGGATGAAAGGCTGAAGGTGCTTGGAGACCTGCATAAATCAAAAAAGGTGACACCCGCAGCTATAGAGTTTGTGGATATCGCAGGACTCGTAAAGGGCGCCAGCAAAGGTGAAGGTCTCGGAAACCAGTTCCTCGGAAATATACGTGAATGCGACGCAATAGTTCATGTCGTGCGCTGCTTCGAAGACAGTAATGTGATTCATGTAGACGGAAGTGTAGACCCGATCAGAGATATCGAGACGATCAACCTCGAACTAATCTTCTCGGATCTCGAGGTTCTTGAGCGCCGTATCGCCAGGACAACCAAATCAGCGATGAATGACAAGGGTGCCAGAAAGGAGCTGGATATACTCAATGCTGTAAAGACTATACTTGAAAGCGGCGAGCCTGCAATCACATATAAAAATGATGACGATGACATCATGGCATTTGTAAATTCATTGTGTCTTCTTACAGCAAAGCCTGTAATCTATGCAGCTAATGTTGCCGAAGATGATCTGGCCGATGACGGTGAGTCAAATGATCATGTTAAGGCAGTAAGGGCATATGCCGCTGACCATGATTCCAAGGTATTTGTGATAAGTGCGGCAATAGAGGCGGAGATCGCAGAACTTTCCGAGGAAGAAAAGTCGGAATACCTCGAGGCACTTGGAATCACGGAATCGGGTCTGGACAAGCTGATTGCAGCAAGCTATGACCTTCTCGGATTATTATCATTCCTGACTACAGGAGAGGACGAGACGAGAGCATGGACCATCAGGAAGGGAACCAAGGCCCCTCAGGCAGCCGGCAAGATACATACAGATTTTGAACGCGGATTCATCAGGGCTGAAGTGATCAACTATAAGGATCTTGTGGAATGCGGATCATCCAATGCTGCCAAGGAAAAGGGACTGATGCGTCTGGAAGGTAAGGAGTATGTAGTCAGGGACGGAGATGTGATTCTGTTCAGATTTAACGTATAAACAGTAAAAACAGAATACGGGTTGATATAAAAAAGAAGGAAGGGACTTCCTTCTTTTTTATGTCTGAAAGAATATTGAATTTTAGAATTATATTAAAAAACGGTTGCATATTTATGGTGATTTATGTAGAATAGTGTCATAAGGTGTTAAAAAGTGGTAGAAAGTGGTAGGAGAATTTTTTTCTATGGTTATGTTCATGGGAGAATTCAATCATACAGTGGATGCGAAGGGACGTGTGATCGTACCTTCCAAGTTCCGCGATAAATTAGGTGAAAGCTTTGTAATTACAAAGGGTTTTGACCGCTGCCTTTCTATCTATGATATGGAAAACTGGTCAGGAGTTCAGGAAAAGCTCGCTATGATGCCTATGCTTACCGAAGATACCAGAGCGATAAGACGTATGATGGTCGGTTCAGCTACTGAGGCAGAGTTCGACAAGCAGGGAAGAGTACTCATTCCGGCTCCTTTACGCGAATATGCTGGAATAAGCAAAGAAGCAGTTATGATAGGCAATATCGACCATATTGAGATCTGGAGCAAAGATGCATGGATCAAAGCACAGGAGATAGATGCTGATTCAGCAGCTGAAAAGCTTTATCAATCAGGAATCATATTATGACATTTAACCATAAATCGGTATTACTGAAAGAAACAATTGAAGCACTGAACATAAGACCGGACGGTATATATGCGGACGGAACTCTGGGCGGTGCAGGACATTCTTCAGAAATATGCAGAAGACTTGGGGATTCAGGCAGGCTGATCGGAATTGATCAGGACAAAGATGCGATCAAGGCATCCTCGGAGAGACTTGAGAGTTACAAATCAAAGGTCACAATAGTCCGTGATAACTACGTGAATATGGCGCCTGTTCTTCAGGACCTGGGGATAAACAAGGTCGATGGCATACTGCTTGATCTGGGAGTATCAAGCTATCAGCTGGATACTGATGAAAGAGGTTTTTCCTATCAGCATGAAGCTCCGCTGGATATGAGAATGGATGATAGAAATCCCATGACAGCGGCAGATATAGTAAACGGTTATTCTCTGCAGGAGCTTGCCAGAGTCATCAGAGAATACGGCGAGGATAAATTTGCACAGAACATTGCAAAACACATAGTGACTGAAAGAGAGAAGGCTCCGATAGAAACGACGGTTCAGCTTGCGGAGATCATCAAACAGTCGATACCGATGAAGATGAGAGCCACCGGAGGACATCCTGCCAAGAGGACATTCCAGGCGATACGCATCGAACTGAACAGGGAACTCACGGTCCTGAAGGATTCCATAGACACTATGATAAATCTTCTTGAACCCGGTGGAAGGATATGCATTATTACATTCCACAGCCTGGAAGACAGGATAGTAAAAGAAGCCTTCAGAAAGGCAGAAAACCCCTGTACATGTCCGCCGGACTTTCCGGTATGTATATGCGGGAACATCAGTAAAGGAAGAGTAATCACACGCAAACCGATACTTCCCGGAGATGAAGAACTGCGTGAAAACCGGAGAAGTGAAAGCGCAAAGCTAAGAGTTTTTGAAAGGATTTAGTTATGGCACAGTCAGGTTATATATACGGAAATACAGTACGTAAGGAAGTGGAGATTCCGGAGAGACAGAGACGGGCGCACAAGAGAGCCATAGAGAAGGTCGATTCTCAAAGAAGGATCGAAGGCGCACTCAGCATGGATGCTCCTTATGTCATAATGCTCACACTTGCACTGATAGTGGTACTGGGTATGTGCGTAGCCTATCTTCGTGTTCAGGCAGATATAACCGCGCGCATCAAGAATATTGAAGCACAGGAGAAGCTGCTGGAGCAGTATGTAACTGATAATGATGCCCTTCAGTCAAGAATAGATGCAAGCATCGACCTTGATGAGATATACAAAGTAGCAACAGAAGAACTTGGCATGGTGTATGCTAATAAGGACCAGGTTATTTCGTATGAGAAAGCACCGACAGAATATGTAAGACAATATGACAACATCACAGAATAGAAAATCCAATCAGGATGAGCAGAGAGGATTGACTCGTTCCATGCAGATAAAGCTGGCAATTACCGGACTGGTAATATTGCTGGCTTTAATTGCGTTAATAATCACCCTCGGACGTATACAGAATGACTATTCTGATGAGTACAATCAGAAGATATTAAGTCAGCAAAGGTATGATTTAAGAGACATTCCTGCCAGAAGAGGAGATATTACCGACAGAAACGGATCATTTCTTGCCACATCAACCAAGGTTTATAATATTATCATCGATCCTTCACAGATCAATTCCAATCAGGAGAATTATCTGGAGCCTACCATAGCATTGCTCAATGAAGTTTTCGGATATGATACAGGTGAACTCAGAAATCTGATAATTGAAAAATCCGACAGTGCCTATGTCAGATACGCAAAGGAAATGACATTTGACCAGAAGACAGCATTTGAAACAAGAAGGGATGAGATCAATAACGAGTTTAAACAGAACGGTGATCCCAGAAGAGTATACGGAATCTGGTTTGAGGATGCCTATCACAGATATTATCCGAATGATTCAGTAGCATCGTGCCTGATCGGTTTTTCATTCAGAGACGGACTTGAGGGATCCGGCGGTATCGAGCAGTACTACAATGATGAACTGACCGGAGTCAACGGAAGAGAGTATGGTTATCTGAATGAGGATTCGGCGCTTGAGCGTGTCATCAAGCCGGCACAGGACGGTAATACCATAGTATCGACCATTGATATCAACATACAGAATATAGTTGAAAAATACCTTAAGCAGTTTCAGGATGAGATGGGCTCGAAGACAGCTGCATGTATCATCATGAATCCGAAAAACGGAGAGATACTTGCGATGGCAAACAGCCACCCATACAACCTGAATGACCCCAGGGATATAAGTGCATATTATACGGAAGAAGAACTGGCCATGATGGATGAGCAGCAGCTTGGTGACGCATGGAACTCAGTATGGAGAAACTTCTGTGTTACGGATACATATGAGCCGGGATCAACATCGAAGATATTTACCGTTGCCGCAGCGCTGGATGAAGGCAGTATAACCGGTTCGGAATCATATCTTTGTGAAGGCTATAAGGAAGTCGGCGGATGGAAAATCAGATGTAATGTTCATTCGGGACATGGATGGTTAAATGTTACCGAGAGCATCATGCAGTCCTGCAACGTAGCAATGATGAAAATCGTTGAAGGACTCGGAAAAGAAAAGTTCACTAAATTTCTTCATGTATTCGGATTCGGTGAAAAATCCGGAATAGATCTTCCGGGAGAACCGGATACAGCACAGTTTGTGCGCAGTCCTTCGGAAATGTATTCGTCTGACCTTGCAACCAATGCATTCGGACAGAACTATAACTGCACCATGGTTCAGATGGCAGCAGCATATGCATCGGTAATAAACGGCGGATCATACTATGAACCTCATGTAGTAAGGCAGATACTCAATTCTCAGGGCTCCGTAGTCAGAAATATCGAGCCGAAGCTTGTCAGACAGACCATAAGTCCTGCAACATCGGTCTTCATCAAAAATGCACTGTACGAGACAGTTGCTGAGGGTACCGGTAAGGCAGCACAGATTCCGGGATATCACATCGGAGGTAAGACAGGTACAGCCGAGAAGTTCCCCCGAGACAAGAAGAACTACGTAGTATCATTTATCGGTTGTGCACCGGTGGAAGATCCTCAGGTATTATGCTATGTAGTAGTTGATGAACCAAATACAGATGATCAGGCACATTCAACATTTGCCAGCAATGTTTTCAATGCGATCATGAGAGAAGTCCTTCCATACATGAATATCTTCAGGGAAGGCGATGACAGTGACTATGAACCGGCTAAGCCTGTATATTTCGGTATAGGAGATCCGCCTGTGAATACTGAGGCAGAGCAGGGGGCAGCTGAGGAAGAAGCACAGACAGAAGCAGTACAGGAAGCTGCAGAAGAAGCAGATACAGAAGATCGAGAAAATTCCGGACAGGAATCCGCGGAACCTGAAACCAAGCGTCCGTATGATACGGAAGAGCATGTAGAGCAAGCACCGGAGGGAGAAGCGGATATGCTTCCCGGAACACCGGCAGGAGTGAATACAGAACTTGTTCCGGAACTGACAGGGTTATAATGTTATAATACGAGGAAATGACGAGATGATAAAGGATACCATAATAGCAACAATACTGTGTTTCGCTATTACGGCAGTGCTGTGCCCGATAGGCATTCCGCTGCTTCATAAGCTTAAATTCGGACAGTACATACGTGAGCTGGCACCGGATCAGCATAAGAAAAAAAGCGGAACACCTACTATGGGCGGAATCATGTTTATAGCTGCAATCATGATTACGACATTGATTTTTGCCGGCAGATATCCCAAAATCATACCGGTCGCGCTTTTTATCCTTCTTTTCGGAATCATAGGTTTTCTGGATGATTTTCTTAAGACAGTAAAGAAGCAGAATGAAGGATTAAAGGTATGGCAGAAGCTTCTGATGCAGTTTATTGTCTCAGGTGTTTTTATCGCCTACATATACAGACATCCGGAAATCGGAACTGAGATCATCATTCCGTTTTCGGGAATGACAGCCGATTTGGGATGGGTATTTATACCGTTTGCATTATTTGTGATAGTCGGTACAGATAACGGAGTGAATTTTACTGACGGACTCGATGGGCTGTGTGCATCGGTCACCTGTGCGGTCGCAGCATTTTTTGCTGTTGCTGCAATAGTGCTTGATATTCAGATAGCTCCTATAGCCGGTGCAGTGGCAGGCGCTATGCTGGGATATCTGATATGGAATGTGTATCCGGCGAAGGTGTTTATGGGAGATACAGGTTCTCTTGCACTCGGAGGCTTCGTTGCAAGCTTTGCACTGATGACGAGACTTCCGCTATTTATCATACCGGTCGGAATAATATATCTTGTGGAAGTGATTTCGGTCATTCTGCAGGTCGGATTTTTCAAAGCAACAAAGGGACGCAGACTGTTTAAGATGGCACCGATACATCATCATTTTGAACTGTGCGGGTGGAAAGAAACAAGAGTAGTTGCGGTATTTACAATAGTAACCATAATCATGTGTATGGCTGCATATATGGGATTAAAGTGAATGAAGTGCAGGAATGCATAAGCATTCGATGAAAGGAAATCTATGTCTGACAGAGTCATGGTTGCAGGTGCCGGAAAAAGCGGCATAGCAGCAACAAAAATGTTATTACAACTCGGCGGAGATGTACTGCTTTTTGACAACAATGAAAAACTTGATGTGGAAAAGGTCAGGGAGAATTTCCCGGAGACCCGCCAGCTGCTTATCAAGACAGGTGAACTTAAGAAGACTGATCTGAATGGTGTGACACTTTGCGTCATCAGTCCGGGAATAGATCTGGAGACTCCATTTGTAAAGGTTCTCGATCAGGCGGGTATACCTGTGTGGTCAGAGATACAGCTTGCTTATCAAAAGGATAAGGGCAGACTGATATCGATAACAGGAACAAACGGAAAGACTACCACGACAGCGCTTACCGGTGCGATCATTAATAAAAAGTATCCGGAAACATTTGTTGTAGGCAATATAGGCCTGCCATATACAGAGATCTGCCTTATGACAAATGAAGCATCAGTGACCGTACTTGAGACAAGCAGCTTCCAGCTTGAGACGATATCAGATTTTCATCCTCATGTCAGTGCTATACTTAATATTACTCCTGATCATCTGAACAGACATCATTCAATGGAAAAATACATTGCCATCAAGGAATCCGTTACGATGAATCAGACCGAAGAGGATTACTGTATACTCAATTATGACGATCCGGTACTGAGGGCGTTCGGACAGTCAGATGAGCTGAAGGCACAGCCTGTATTTTTCTCAAGCACACATATGCTTGATGACGGGTATTATCTTAATGACGGGAATATCTGCAGACGAATCAAAGGCGGGAATGAAGAAATAATCATGTCTACGGACAATCTTCAGATCATAGGCCGGCATAATTATGAAAATGCAATGGCTGCCATAGCCATGGGCTTTTGTATGGGAGTTTCGGTCAGACAGATATCAGAAGCATGCCACGAGTTTGTGGCTGTGGAACACAGAATAGAATTCGTCCGTGAAAGAACCGGTGTCAGGTATTATAATGATTCAAAGGGAACCAATCCTGATGCATCGATCAAGGCGGTTCAGGCAATGCCGGGACCGGCTATACTGATCGGCGGAGGATATGATAAACACTCGGAATACGATGAATGGGTAAAGGAATTCAGAGGAAAGGTCAAATACATAGTTCTGATAGGAGAGACCAGGGACGCAATAGCAGAATGCTGCAGGAAGTATGGGTTTGACAATGTGATGTATGCCGAGAGCCTCGAAGAGGCAGTAAAGGTATGTGCATCCTATGCGGAGATGGGTGATTGTGTACTCCTTTCACCTGCATGCGCATCATGGGATATGTTTAAAAATTATGAGGAGAGAGGCAGACTGTTTAAACAGTATGTAAATGAACTCTGATAAAGGATAATTGGCTAAGACAAAAGGAAAACATTATTACGATTACGGCTTGCTGTTTACTATCATTTTCCTGACTATATTCGGTCTGGTAATGATCTATTCGGCGAGCTCCTATACCGCAACCTTAAAGATGGGAGATGCCGGATACTATATGAAGCGACAGGGACTGAATGTTCTTATCGGCTTTGTTGCGATGATAGTTATTTCACTTATCGATTTTCGCAAGCTTCTCCCGCTGGCTTTGCCTGCATATATTGTGAGCATCGTACTTATGGTAATCACTATGGTAGCAGGAAGAGAAATCAACGGAAAGAGAAGATGGCTGGGCGTGGGCAGCCTTTCTTTCCAACCTACTGAGTTCGTTAAAATAGCGGTTATCATATTCATGGCGGTCATCATCGTCAATATGGGTAAAAAGCTGAATACATGGAAGGGATTCCTGACAGTTACAGGTCTTACGATGATTCCTTTTATCCTTGTAGCTTATAACAACCTGAGTTCAGGTATTATTGTCTTTTTCATTCCGGCAGTAATGGCATTTATGGTTGCGGATAAAAGATTCAACTGGTTGTATATAGCGCTTTTTGCTGTGATTCTGCTGGCTCTGATGTTCCGAAGACCTGCCGCGGAATTTCTGGCAGCATCAGGACTTTTGAAACCCTATCAGGTCAGCCGCGTGCTCGTGTGGATAGAACCGGAGGCTCATCCGCTGGACGGAGGATATCAGGTGCTTCAGGGATTGTACGCGATAGGCTCCGGAGGTTTATGGGGCAAGGGATTGGGTCAGAGTATTCAGAAGCTTGGATTCGTACCCGAGGCTCAGAATGATATGATCTTCTCTATCATTTGTGAGGAGCTTGGATTTGTAGGTGCGCTTCTTGTTATCGTTATGTTCGCATTTCTCTTATACAGGCTTTTCATTATAGCCAATTCAACTGACAATAAATACGGATCATTTATCTGTATCGGTGTAATGGCACATGTTGCTATCCAGGTAATTCTGAATATCGCGGTAGTAAGCAATGTAATACCAAACACCGGAGTTACGCTTCCGTTTATAAGCTACGGAGGAACCAGCGTCATCTTCCTGATGTGTGAGATGGGACTGGCACTCAGTGTTTCAAGAAGTATATATCTGGAAAAATAAGGTACGGCCATGAATGCAAAAAAAATAATCATAATTGCAATCGTGGCTGTATTTGTCGCATTGGCAGCCACTGCATTGATCGTAAAAATCGAAGATGTGACCATAACCGGAAATGAATGGTATACGGGTGAAGAGATAGAGGATAAGATATTGGATTCCGGGCATCTCTCAAGAACCAGCGCGTATCAGTTTGTACGTCAGCTTATGGGAAAGAGGGAAATGATACCGTTCGTCCAGGATTATAAAATAGTCTTTGATACCCCAAAGAGCGTAGAAATAATCGTGTACGAAAAAAGTATAGTAGGTTATGTGAAATACATGGGAAGCTACATGTATTTCGATAAGGACGGAATAGTAGTTGATTCGTCCGCTGAGCCTCTGGCAGGTATTCCTGAGATAACCGGGCTCAAATTCGGCAATATAGTTCTGTATAAGCCACTTCCGGTTGAAGACCCGAAGATATTTGAGAGTATTCTGAATCTGACACAGATGTTGCAGAATTTCGGAATAAAATGCGACAGGATCGACTATACAGGTGTCAGAGAAGCCACTTTGTATCTGGGAAATATCAAGGTGGCTCTGGGAAGTGACAGTGAAATGAACGGGAAAATAGCGGAATTAAACAATATGCTTCCTAAAATAAAGGCTAAAATGACAGAAGAGGGCATACAGAGCGGAACACTTTACCTTGATAATTATGACGAAAATGCCAACAGCACAGCATACTCATTTAAGAAAGAATAGACAAAAAAGAATTATTTGCTATTGAAATGGCTCATTCTTTTTAGTAGAATTATTTAGAGTTATGTTTTTGATTGTGGAGGCACGGTTTTGTTAGAGATAAAAATAAATGAAGTTGATACTGCCGCAAAGATAGTTGTTATCGGTGTAGGAGGGGCAGGAAACAATGCTGTGAACAGAATGGTCGAAGAAAATGTTCAGGGCGTTGAATTTATCGGCGTAAATACAGATAAACAGATTCTGCAGTATTGCAAGGCTCCGAACAGCATGCAGATCGGTGAGAAGATCACCGGAGGCCGTGGTGCCGGTGCCAAGCCGGAGATTGGAGAGAAGGCTGCAGAAGAAAGCAGAGATGAACTGCTCAATGCTGTCAAGGGCGCAGATATGGTTTTCATCACATGCGGTATGGGCGGCGGTACCGGAACAGGTGCAGCTCCTGTTATTGCGGAAATAAGCAAGGAGCTCGGAATCCTTACAGTTGGCGTAGTTACAAAGCCGTTCAGCTTTGAAGGTCCTGTTCGTATGAAGAATGCTGAGCAGGGAATCAGCAAGCTCCGCGAGCATGTAGATACACTCATTGTAATTCCCAATGATAAGCTTCTTCAGATTGTTGACAGAAGAACAAGCATGCAGGATGCCTTCAATAAGGCGGACGAAGTGCTTCTTCAGTCAGTGGAAGGAATCACGGATCTTATCAATACTCCGGGACTTATCAACCTTGACTTTGCTGATGTTCAGACAGTTATGCAGGATAAGGGCATCGCTCATATCGGTATCGGTACAGCATCCGGTGATGATAAGGCTATTGAAGCTGTTAAGATTGCATGCGCCTCACCGCTTCTTGAGACAAGGATCGACGGTGCATCCAATGTCATCCTCAATATCAGCGGAGATATCGGTCTTATCGAAGCTAATGATGCAGCAACTTATGTACGTGAGATCGCAAGCCCTGATGCAAATATCATCTTTGGTGCTATGGTTGATGATTCAGCTCAGGATACATGTACGATCACTGTTATCGCAACCGGTCTTGATGAGAAAAAGCTCAATGCAAACACAAGAAGCATCATAGGTCAGATTAATCAGAAGCAGAAGGTGCTTGACAGTGTGAGGCCGTCAGTTCAGCCGGCAGCAAAGCCTTATGGAGGCGGACTTGATCTTTCTCTCTTAGGAGACACTGCTCCGAAGCAGTCAGTTCCGATAGCTTCTTTTGAGCGTCAGTCATCTTACGAGAAGCCGACTCCGGTCAGCAGAATTCCGGAGGAGCCAAAGTATGAAGATGATGAGCAGGGATTTAGTTCATCTGAACTCAGATCAAGAGCAAACAGAGATGTCCATATCAATATTCCGGACTTTCTTAAGAATAAAAAATAATTGATAATACAACAAAACATCCGGTCGATTGACCGGATGTTTTGTTGTATCCGACAGGAACCTGTGTACTCTCAGGCAGTCGATTCGCGGAATGCGCATCAATTCAGCTTATACAGATAATCAAGTCCTTTGATGAGAAGAGCCTCATCATAGATTATTTTATGACTGCAGATCGGTGTTACGAACCGTCCGAGACCTCCGGTTGCAATGACCGTAAGGGGAGTCTTTATTTCTTTTTCCATCTCTGACAGGATGTTATCGATCATACCGGCGTGTCCGTATACAACACCGCTTTTGATACACTGGGCTGTGTTTTGTCCGAGAACTTTTTCAGGTATCTCGATTTCTACGATTTCAGGGAGCTGAGCGGTTTTGGTGCTCAGTGCATTGAATTCTATGACGATGCCGGGATGTATGGTTCCTCCTGTAAGTACCTTGTTTTCGTCAAGCGCGAAAATAGTTGTGGCTGTTCCCATATCGATCACTGCGAGCGGGGCATCATATTCATTAGCCGCTGCTGCGAGGCCAACTATGATATCAGAGCCGATTTCCGCATGTACCCGTTCAGGAATACTGATATTCATATTCATTTTCGGGTTTACTATGATCACGTCAGCAGCAAACTGTTTTTTAACATTTTCTGTTATGGTACTGTTTATCGACGGAACTACGCTTGACAGTATGGCTCCGTCAAAGGTCCGGTCAGCTATTTTTGAGAAGATGACGGGAACATTTTCAACAGAGGTACTGATGCGTTCCGAGAAGACCAGCCTTCCGTCATTTATCCCGCCAATTACTATATTAGTATTTCCAACATCGATACCGAGTATCATAACATATGCCTTTCTGAAAAACTTTTATCGCCGCTTATGACTATAATAACTATCGCAAAGAACGCCGCTTTGTGGTATTATACCATAGTTGAGGTAAGAATATGGAACTATTGGATGAAATCAAAAAAAGAAGAACGTTTGCGATCATTTCCCATCCTGATGCAGGTAAGACTACTCTGACAGAGAAATTCCTTCTGTACGGAGGAGCGATCAATCTGGCGGGATCGGTCAAGGGAAAGAAAACTCAGAAATATGCTGTAAGTGACTGGATGGATATCGAGAAGCAAAGAGGAATCTCGGTCACATCTTCAGTGCTTCAGTTTAACTACGGGGGTTTCTGTATCAATATTCTGGATACGCCCGGACATCAGGATTTCTCGGAGGATACCTATCGTACACTTATGGCTGCTGACAGTGCGGTCATGGTCATAGATGCCGGTAAGGGTGTCGAGGCTCAGACCAAGAAGCTGTTCAAGGTATGTGTAATGAGACATATACCTATCTTTACATTTATCAATAAGATGGATCGTGAAGCCAGAGATCCGTACGAGCTGATGGATGATATAGAAACTGTTCTCGGGATCAGGACATGCCCGATTAACTGGCCTATAGGCTGCGGCAAGAATTTCAAGGGTGTGTATGACCGTGAGACGAAGCAGGTGATACAGTTTACGGCTGCACATGCAGGTATGCAGGAGGTTGAGAAGACGGTAGTCGGACTAGATGAAGCTGATCTGGGAATGGGACTTAAGCAGCAGCTCCTTGATGATATTGAAATGCTTGACGGTGCCAGTGATGAATTTGATCTTGACAGAGTATCCAATGGAGAACTCTCGCCGGTATTTTTCGGATCTGCACTTACCAACTTCGGAGTTGAAACTTTCCTGGAGCATTTCCTGAAGATGACATCATCACCGCTTTCCAGAAAGACGGTTGACGGAGTGGTAGATCCGATGAAGGATGAGTTCTTCTCGGCATTTGTATTTAAGATTCAGGCAAATATGAACAAGGCACATCGCGACAGAATCGCATTTGCACGTATCTGTTCAGGAAGATATGAAGGCGGAATGGAAGTCACACATGTGCAGGGAGACAGGAAAATAAGACTTAACCAGTCGACCCAGATGATGGCTGATGAACGTAAAATCGTTGAGAATGCATATGCCGGAGATATCATCGGTATCTTTGATCCGGGTATTTTCTCGATAGGAGATACGCTCTGTAACGGCAGGGAGAAGGTACAGTTTGAAGGCATACCTACATTTGCTCCCGAGCATTTCGCGAGAGTGCGTCAGATCGATACTATGAAGCGTAAACAGTTCACCAAGGGCATCTATCAGATCGCACAGGAAGGCGCTATCCAGATATTCCAGGAGATAGGCTCCGGAATGGAGGAGATCATCGTAGGCGTCGTAGGCGTGCTGCAGTTCGAGGTTCTGACATACAGACTGAAGAATGAATACAACGTCGAGGTTGCGATGGATGTCCTGCCATATGAGTATATCAGATGGGTCGATCATTCACCGGTTCCGATCGATAAGATACAGGGAACGAGTGACATGAAGCGTGTTCAGGATCTGAAGGGCAATCCGCTTCTTCTCTGGGCAAATGAGTGGAGCATCCGAATGACACTTGAGAGAAATGAAGGACTGAAGCTGAGCGAGTTCAGCAAAAACTGATCTCTGATGCCGGAACGGACCTGCGGGAAAGAGTCAATATGAATAATTATATGATAAGAGCAACTGCTGCTGATGGTATGATAAGAGCATTTGCTGCAGATACAAAAGACATAGTGGAAGAGGCAAGACAGAGGCATAACCTGTCACCGATAGCAAGCGCCGCACTCGGAAGACTGATGACGGCCACACTTATGATGGGATGGGATATGAAAAATGATACCGATCTCATCACTGTTCAGATTCAGTGCGACGGCCCGATCAAGGGGCTGCTTGCGACGGCTGACAATCGTGGAAGAGTGAAGGGATATGTCAATAATCCGGATGTCATGCTTCCACCGAATGCACAGGGCAAGCTTGATGTGGGCGGAGCACTTGATCTCGGGGTGCTTTCCGTGATCCGTGATGTCGGACTTAAGGAGCCGTATGTAGGACAGACCATACTGGTATCGGGGGAAGTCGCTGAGGATATCGCTTATTACTATGCGACCAGCGAACAGGTTCCGAGCTCGGTAGCATTGGGCGTACTGATGAATAAAGACAATACAGTGCGTCAGGCAGGCGGCTTCATCATCCAGCTGATGCCGGGTGCAGATGATGAGATCGCTGAGAAGCTTGAGGAGAGAATCAAGGGACTTAAGTCGATGACAGCGATGCTTGACGAAGGGCTTACGCCGGAGGATGTGCTTAAGCTGATTCTTGATGATTTCGGACTTGAAATCAATGATAAGCAGGAGGTCAGCTTTTACTGCAACTGTGATAAGAAAAGAGTTGAGAAGGTTCTGATATCCGTCGGAAGGGCAAATCTTGAAGAGATGATAGACGACGGAAAACCTATAGAGCTTGTCTGTCATTTCTGCGGCAGAAAATATGAATTTTCGGTCGATGAGATGAAGACGATGCTGGATAAAGCAAAATAATGAAGATCTGCGGAGTTACAGCAGAATATAATCCGTTTCATGAAGGGCATGCGTACCATATTGCGAAAGCAAAGGAAATAACAGGTGCAGATGCCCTTGTTGTTGTAATGAGCGGACATTTCGTACAGCGTGGAGAACCGGCAGTTTTTGATCCATATGCGAGAGCAGAGGCTGCGCTTAAGGGTGGAGCAGATGCAGTATTTATGATGCCGCCGGAGGCTTCCACATCAAGTGCGGAAGGATTTGCAGGATATGGAGTCGGGCTGCTGGACAGACTGGGATGTGACTGTATCTCATGCGGAATAGAACCGGGGAGCTCAGTAGAGAAAATCACGGAAACAGGGGAAATGCTTGCAGAGGAAACACAGGAATTCAGTGAACAGATGAAGCTGCTCATGAAGACAGGTATCTCATATCCGGAGGCAATGGCAAGAGCATTGAATACAGAACAGGTCGGACCGAATACTTTGCTTGCGATAGAATATGTCAAAGCTATGAAACGTATCGGAAGCAGGATGGATTTTATTCCGCTTACAAGAGTCGGCGCAGCATATGATGATAATCAGCTTCATGATGATGGCTTCCCGTCGGCTACGGCACTCAGGAGGGCTCTGCTGAAGGATGAAAAAAGCAGGTATGTCTATCCGGAGAAAAAGCACACAGAGAACCGTCCCCTATGTCCTTTGGGGCCGGATGATTTTCTGCCGGAGATAATAAACAGCATACAGAGAAGCAGTGATCCGGAGCAGTATCTTGATGTTGATGAGGCCATCGCCGCCAGACTGAAGAAGACGGAATTTCATTATCATTCCTTTGAAGAGATGGTGAGAGATATCAAGACAAAGGAATACACTTATACAAGAATAGCAAGGGCTCTTATTCATATATATCTGGAAATACATGAACATACGAAAGAGATCACCAATGCACAGCTGATAGGTTTCAGAACCGCCGGAGTACTGACAGAGATTAAAAACAGATCCGGAGTTGAAATCATAAGTAAAGCTGCCGATTATAAAGATGATTTGAAATCTTCTGCGAGGGCGGCGGCATTGTATAATCAGGTATACTGGAAGAAATACGGTGAAGAACTGCCGAATTTTTACAGACAGAAAATAGTAAGACTTAATTGAGCCGAACGGCTGTATTATTAATCTGTATCAAACAAAATTAGCCGAACGGCTAAAAACGCAAGATATACAAATAATATTAAATGGCAATACTACTTATAGTATGGTATGATTACTATGTAATATTTTGTTTAAAAAAGTGAGGAGAGTACTGATGAAACTACTTTTGAAAAAGTTCAAAGGTAAAAACTGGCTGGTTATCCTGGCTATTTTACTTTTGACGATCGCTCATGTTTTTTCAATGATGAAAGCTGTAGAAACGATCGCTGCGCTCACCGGTGCTATGCAGCTTGGTGATCATGATCTTATCTGGGCTAATGGAATGCATCTGATAGGATTTGCTACTCTTATGCTGGTCACAATGCTTGGTATAGAATTATGTTCCAGCTGGAATGCAGCGGAGATCGTTACCAGAATCCGTAATGAGGTTTATCAGAGAGTCAATGATTTCGCACTTGCCGATCTGGATGCGTTTTCAACAGAATCCCTGATTACAAGAACGACTAATGACATTCAGAACCTTCATCTTGCAATAATCACTTGCTTCCGTGTTATTTTCCTTGTACCGGTTCTTGTCATATGGTCAATAACAAAAATAATGAACTACGATGCAACGCTGACTGTGGCAAGTGGAATATGGATTGTTATTCTGGTCATCGTTATCATAGTTCTTGTTATCGTGCTTATGCCGAAGTTCAATTCACTTCAGAGGCTTACTGATGCATTGAATGTTGCGGCACGTGAGAACCTTACAGGACTTCAGGTAGTTAGAGCTTTTAATGCCGAGAAGTATCAGGAAGCCAAGTTTGACATTGCAAACAAGGAATTTACAGAAGTCAACCTGTTTACAGGAAGGGCAATAGCATTCCTGTCACCGTTCCTTATGTTTGTTCTCGGAGGACTATCACTTACGATCATCTGGGCAAGTGCTTATTTCATCAGTGGACTTACCGGAGAGCAGGCACTTCAGGCATTTGCAAATACAAACTCGTTTGTAATGCTTGTCACTCAGGTTGTTATGGGATTTGTGCTTCTTATCACACTTATCGTCGTATGGCCCCGTGGTATGGCGTGTGCGAAGCGTATCAACGAGGTGCTTTCTCATAAGGTATCTATGGAAGATGCAAAGAACCCGAAGGAATCTGCAGAAAAGGGAACTATCGAGTTCAGAAATGTTTCTTTTGCTTATCCGGGTGCCGACGGTTATGCGATTGAGGACTTTTCATTCAAGGTAAACAGAGGTGAGACTCTTGCATTTATCGGAGCTACAGGAAGCGGCAAGACTACAGCGGTTAATCTGATGCCTCGTCTTCATGATGCAACGGTAGGTGAAGTTCTGATCGATGGAATCAATGTTAAGGACCTTTCTGAAAAGGAGCTTCATGATATCATCGGTTATGTTCCGCAGAGAAAATTCCTTTTCAAGGGAACGGTTCGCGAGAATATCGCGCTTTCAAGGCCGGATATGCCGCTTGAAGATGTCATTACAGCAGCCAAGGTCGCAGAGGCAGACGGATTCATCATGAATTCGGAAAAAGGATTGGGATATGACAACCCTGTCGCACAAGGAGGTACAAACTATTCAGGAGGACAGAGACAGAGACTTTGCATCGCGCGTGCGATTGCAAAGAAGGCCGAGATACTTATCTTTGACGATTCTTTCTCTGCTCTGGATTATAAGACAGACAGCCAGGTGCGTCAGAATATCAAGGCATTTGATGAAAACATAACCAGAGTTATTGTTGCAGCACGAATCGGTACTATCATGGATGCAGACCAGATACTGGTTCTTGATAACGGTAAGATAGTAGGCAGAGGTAAGCACGAAGATCTGCTTCGCAATTGTGATGTTTACCGCGAGATTGCACTGACTCAATTAAGTAAGGAGGAACTCGGACTATGATGAAAGAAAATACTCCTGCAAAGAAATTCAATATAATGGATTCACTCGGAAAGTACAGGATTCCGATCATCGTATCAATTATTTTACTGGTTGTATCAGTAGTATTTACAATTATTACGCCTACTCAGGTTCAGAACCTGACCAATCTTCTTCAGGATGGCGCACAAAAAATTGCAGCAGGAACCGGTGGTATGGATTTCAAGGCTGTTGCCATGTTCGGACTGCTGATTGCTCTGTTCCATATCATTGCGTTCGCAACAGGAACAGTATCAGGAATTCTGCTCAACTCAGCAATCCAGAGATATTCAAAGGATCTGCGTGAGTCAATCATAGCAAAGATTAACAGACTTCCGCTTGGATATTACAATGAAAGACCTATCGGTGATATCCTTTCGATCGTTACAAATGATGTCGATACACTCGGTACATCACTTCAGAACTGCGTTTCTATGCTTATTCAGTCAGGAATGACACTTGTAGGTGTAGTTATTGCTATGTTCATCAGCTGCGCTCCGATGGCGATAGTAGTGCTTCTTTCACTTCCGCTTATCATACTGGTGCTTGCAGTTACTATAAAGTTTGCCCTTCCGCTGTTTGACAGGAACCAGAAGGTGCTTGGTGAAGTTAATGCCTGTGTTGAGGAAAATTTCTCCGGACAGCTCGTTATCAAGGCATTCAATGCTGAAGAGATAAAGGGAAAACCGTTCTATGAGAAGAACAGTGTTCTGGGAAAATCACTTTTCCTTTCACAGCTGCTTGGCGGTATCATACAGCCGATGATGACATTTATTTCATACCTTACATACGCAGCAGTACTTATCGTAGGCGGTATACTTATCATCAACGGACAGATCACATTCGGTCATGTTACAGCATTCCTTGTGTATGTTTCACTCTTCCAGGAGCCGCTGGCGCAGATCGGTCAGGCAAGTAATACACTTCAGCTTGCAAAGGCTTCTTCAAATCGTGTATTTGAATTCCTTGCAGCAGAAGAGATGGATGATGAGTCGGCCAAGAAGAGATTCCTTGAGCGTGATAAGGTTCAGGGTCAGGTCGAATTCCAGGATGTATGCTTCGGATACCGTCCGAACGAGTTATTCGTTAAGCATTTCAGCAAGGTTGTTAAGCCTGGTATGAAGGTCGCAGTAGTCGGGCCTACAGGCGCCGGCAAATCAACACTTGTTAACCTGCTCATGAGATTCTATGAACTCAATTCAGGTGATATCAAGGTTGACGGAGCCTCTATCCGGGAAATGTCACGTGCAGAGGTTCGTGATTACTTCGGAATGATCCTTCAGGAGACATGGGTAATGCATGGAACTCTCAGGGAGAACCTTGTATATAATCTCAAGGACATAAAAGAAGAGAGGATTTACGAAGTACTTGAGCAGACAGGACTAGCACACTTTGTAGAGACACTTCCGAAGAAGCTTGATTCCGGAATCACAGCAGGCTCACTGTCTTCAGGTCAGCAGCAGCTTGTTACTATCGCAAGGGCAATGCTTGAGAATGCTCCGATGATGATTCTCGATGAGGCAACAAGTAATGTCGATACAAGAACAGAGCTTCTTATCTCAGAAGCACTTGATAAGCTGATGAGTGGACGTACATCATTCGTTATTGCACACCGTCTGTCAACGATCAGGAATGCTGATCTCATCCTTGTTATGAAGGATGGCAATATCGTTGAGACAGGTACTCACGATTCACTTATGGCAGAAGGCGGTCTGTATTCAGAGATTTATAATGCACAGTTTGCAAAAACAAACTGATCAATATGTGATTCATTAACGACAGGCTTCTCCGAAGGGGAAAGCCTGTCGTTTCAGATTAAGGTCATGAAAATCAAACTTCAGGAAAACAACATAAATATGCTGAGATTTTCGCATCTGTATTTTGAAATCGATGCCAATGATTTCTTAAAGGAATTTGAATACGGTGATGCGGTAGATATATCTGTCAACGGAGATGCAAAAATGGAAGTTCCTGTGTGCGGATCATATGAGGATCTGCTGCCGGGAGAGTATGCCATCCTCGTAAGCCCAAACGATGATAAGATATCTCTGATCAGGAATTATGCGAAAATCGGAGTTGAGAAAGGAATATTAGAAGAGACTCCGAAAGGAACTGAAACTGCATATGTTCTGAAAAAAACGCTCACGCTTCCTGTAGAAGCAGAAATAACATTAAAAGAAAAGGGCAAGTACATTGAAAAAACTCTGCTCAGCAAACTGGAGTATTCCCGTGAAAGAGATGCTTATGACAGCGGTTTTACCGGCGGACAGTATGCAAATTTCAGATGTATACGGACGACGGGAATGGGAAGGAATGTACTGTATCGTTCATCAAGCCCCATAGATCCGAAAACATCAAGAAATGAAGCTGCGGACAGACTGATGAAGGAAGCCGGAATCAGAAATATCATCAATCTTTCGGATTCCGAAAAAAAGGCAAAGGCATATCCGGGTTATGAAAAGACATATTATTCAGGGTGTAATATTACATTTACAGCTATGACCGTCGATTATCTGTCTGAAGGATGCAGAGAAACACTCGTTGAAGCTTTGCGGTTTATGATTGATAATGAAGGACCTTATCTTTTCCATTGTTATATCGGAAAAGACAGAACCGGTTTTCTGGCGGCTCTGCTTGAACTGCTGATGGGTGCGGATGTTAATGAGATTCAGGAAGACTTTCTGCAGACATATGAAAATCTGTACGGAGGACGGACAGACAGATCTCAGCAGCTCGGTGATATAGAAAGGAAGCTGATCAGAGAAACGATAGTCAGTATTCTGACTTATGCACTTGGCACAGATGAGCAGACACTTCGTGAAGGGACGCGGACTATAGAAAGGTATCTGATTTCGGTCGGACTAAGTGATAATGAGATAATAAAGCTAAAAGACAGACTCAGGGATAAATAATAAAAACAAATGTAATATTCCCGCAGGTTTGTGATACAATAATAAAGACGATAAAGCCGGACAGGCCATAAACATATGGAGGATCTGCATATGAAGAAACTAATCAGTATGGTGCTTGCAGTTGCTATGCTGCTATCTGCGTTTTCAATGACAGCATTTGCAAAAACAAGTGATGAGGATAAGGATTACTCGATTGAATCATGTTATATCGACTGGGATGGAAGTAATGTTTTTGTTGAATGGGATAAGCCTTATTCTGCAACATCATATAAACTTACTGTTTACAGAATGGGTCAGAGTGGTGAGAAAAAGCTTTTAACAGAATCATTAAATTTCGGAATAACACATAAAGACATCACAAAACTCGTGATGGATAAGGGTGCAGGAACATATTATGCGGTAGTTACTGCAAAGAAGGATGCCAGCTGTGAAGCAGTGTCTGAAGAATTTGAAATCGATGAGTATATGCTCAATCAGCTATATCAGGCCAACAGTGGAACATATAAGCCTGAATTAAAATGGAGCGGATCAGGTAAGGCATGGAGACTTAAGAGAAACGGACAGTATGTGCGTGATGCATGGGCACAGGCAAATGACGGATTCTGGTATCTGTTTGATTCAGACGGATATATGCGTACAGGCTGGGTTGAAAGAGAAGGATACTGGTATTATCTCGAACCAGTCGGAACAGCAAAATATCCTATGGGAGCTATGTGGTTCAATGATGTAACACCTGACGGCTGCAAGGTTGATGCAAACGGAAGATGGGTTAACTGAATATGACAACCGGAGAGTTCCGGATCTGAGAATAGCCGTACGACTTGACATAGCCGTACGGCTTGCTTTATAATATGACATTAATAATAAGTGCGAACGGCTATATATGGGAGTCCGAAATGAGAATCAACGATGCAGAATCATTTGGAAAGGCAATAAGAGAACGGAGAAAAGAGCTGAAATACACACAGGCTTTTCTTGCTGAATTTACCGGATTCAGTATGAGCTTTATTTCCGATCTTGAACGTGGAAAACCGACGGCAGAGCTGGGAAAAGCATTATACATAGCCAGCAGTCTCGGTATGGACCTGAGTCTTGAAAAAAGAGACTGACAAATGTGTACGGTCCTGAACAGGTGAGTATATGAGAAAATTGTATGTAAACATCGAAATATGCGGGAAGACAACATTTGCAGGGATTATTGAGGGCAATGATTCCTCAGATGCTGTATTCTCATATGCAGATGAATATCTTGAAAACCCGGAGGCGAGACCTATTTCCATAAGCCTGCCGCTTCAAGAGGAAGCATTTTCCCCGGTAGCTACGAGAAACTACTTTGAAGGACTGCTGCCGGAGGGCTTCCTGAAGATGACTGTTGCACAGAGAATGCGCACTGATGAAAGCGACTATCTCTCTATTCTGTCCGGACTCGGAAGAGAGTGTCTGGGAGCAATAACCATATATGATGAAAAAGATACGGATGTAACACCGTCGTATGAACATCTCAGCATGGATCAGATCAGGGAAATAGCGCGTGAAGGAGCGACATGGTCGGTTCAGCTTGTTACCAAGGCACACCTTTCTCTGGCGGGTGCTTCAGGCAAGGTCGGCCTGTATTATGATGATGACAATATGTGCTGGTATCTTCCTATGGGCAATGCCCCCAGTACACACATCGTCAAGCAGAGCCATGTGAGGCTTGATTCAATAGTAACCAATGAGCAGCTTGCACTTAATACAGCGGGGTTGCTGGGAATCCCGGTACCTGAGAGTAATATCATCAATACCGGTAACGGCGGAGAGGATGAGGTTCTGTTTGCAACCAAGCGTTATGACAGGGTGATTTCAAAGGATAATCAGCACAGCATTAATGGATTGAAGGTTCCGTCAAGACTCCATCAGGAGGATTTTGCACAGGCTATGGGAATAGCTTCGATCAATAAATATGAAAATGCAGGCGGCCATCATATGCGTGATATGTTCGCAATCATAAGAAAGTATTCAGGCAATCCGATCGAGGATCAGCTGAAGCTCTGGGATATAATCGTTTTTGACTACCTTATCGGAAATACGGATAATCATATTAAGAACATCTCGCTGCTTTATGGAGAAAACCTGAAGACCATTCGTATTGCACCAGCTTACGATATCATCAGTACCGCAGTGTATGAAAGCAGTACGAGGGACATGGCTTTCAATATCGGAGGGGAGATCAATCTGGACAGAATAACCAGAGATTCATTTAAAGCAGCTGCAAAGGAATGCGGTCTGGGTGAAAAGATCGCTATGAGCCGTTTTGACAGACTCAGTTCAGGCTTTGAAAAGGCGCTTGACGAGGCAGCAGACCGGCTGACAGCACAGGGCTTCGGTAAGGCTATGTATTTAAGGGATAAGATAAAGGCACATAAGGGAATGATATAAATGAGTATCATAGAAATTAAAGCCCGGAAAGATGGTATCTTTCCGGGTTTTGTTGTATGTAGATGTTTTGTTATTTACTGCGAAGACATCAGGTCATCAAAGAACTCATCAATGATATCTTTGGTTACATGCTGCATCACGACGATGTGAGACAGCTCCCCGCCATATTCAGGAAGATATCCGTTTGCGAGGCTGTATTTCACACGAATCCATTCTGCAGGACGCTTGAAGAAAACAGTGTTGCTGTATTGCATGTGCCATGCAGGATAGTGTATTTCATCAAATCTCTTTTGGAGATAATCTGTGTTTTCCAGCATGGTTTTAGCCTGCTCGGCATAACAATCATATCCGACATGTGTAAGAAGCCAATAGAACTTAAGAGGTGCCAATGCACTTCTTGAGCAGCTTATGAGAGGCATATCGGTATTCAGATAGGTTACCTTGAAAGATCTTTGTGCATCAAGGACATCTTTGCGGCTAAGGAACAGGCCGCATGGCTCATCAACACCGAAAAATTTGTGACCACTGATTGCGATTGAATCATAGCCCTGTTTTTCCATGCTGACGATATCCTTGTATTGTGTAAAAGGGAAGTAACCTCCAAACAGAGCGGCATCCAAATGTATATAAGATGCAACAGGCTTTACTTCATCCAGTACCTTTTTGACCCCAGCCTGGTTGTCTGTCGCACCCATAAAGGTGGAACCGATAGCCAGACTCATAAGTACAGGTCTGGTTGGATCGATATTATTTCTCAGGCAATCCAGATCCATGCTTCCGTTCTTGTCAGGATCAATCAGTCTGACTTCGAGATTCTGAACATCACATATACGGTATGCGGAATAATGAGCTTCCTTTGAGACATATACGATGGGCAGCATTCCGGTTTCATTCTGAAGCTTCTTTGCGCCGAAATAGATTCCATGCATATTGCCGTCAGTACCACTGGCTGTAATAAATCCCCATTCCTGACCTTTCGGGATACTGTAAAGCGGTGCGATTGCCTGAATGATTTCATGCTCCAATCCGGTAGAATTCAGAAGCAGCTGTTCCTTATCATAAGGATCCCCGACATTCAAAGTTACCATATCGCAGATTCCGCTCTTTGTGTACCATTCACCGAATCCTGCAATATTGGGATACTGACAAACCGGATATCCGATGCTGTGATCAATTTTTGCGTAATATTTTTTTATAAGCTCGATTAACTCTTTTTCAACTTTCATTGTTTCACCCCAACATCTATATTTAAAACCTAATAATGAAATTATAACACGAAAATGCAGGAAACAAGGAAATAAAAAAGCCCTGCAAAAGTAGTGTTTACAAGGCTAAAACCGAAATCGGAGTGACGTGACTTGAACACGCGACCTCTTGACCCCCAGTCAAGCGCCCTACCAAGCTGGGCCACACCCCGATTCGAAGCATATTATATCAGATTATTCGTCATTTGAAAACCGCAAATAATACACAGACATAAAGAACGATATTCTCTGATATTTATTGTGAGAAATGACAGGGTTCACCGAAGCATTCAGAAAGTCTCGGATTGAAGCTGAGCGGTTCACCGGCAACATAGAGATGTGAGATATCCCCGTAAAAATGTATGCGAAAGCTTGCGATACCTTCCTGTATTTCCTCCGTATATACCTGAGTCACTCCTGAGGTCGGCGCACCGGTTCCATGAAGCAGGGCCATGGGTGAAAGTCCGAGCATATGTCCGAGAATCACAGATGTAACACCGAAATGGCATACAAATACCAGAGTGTCGTGATTAGGAGAAACTGATTTATACCGGTTTGCTGAAAGCCGCAGATATCCGTGCTCCGCGATCACTTTGTCAAACTGCTCGTTGACCTCCTGCGCATATCTGTCTATATCACCGCTTTTCATGAGATCTGTCTTGCACCAGAGATCCTTGTCGAAATGTCTTCCATCAAGGACCCATTCATCCGGTTTCAGGTCCCAGGGGATGTGAACGATACTGCCGTCACTGAGTGTGATAGGATGTGAGAATTCACGCAGCCAGTCGCAGTAGATGGCTTCGCGTCCCAGCTTCGAGAGAAACGGCTGCGCAGTCTGCATAGCCCTTCCCATAGTCGAGCAGTAGCATACATTGAATTGTTCATGTATCATTCGCTCCGCAAGCAGCTGAGCTTCGCGTTCTCCCTTTTCTGTAAGTGAGTCGGTCTCATAATCCGGCTCACAGTGTCTGACAAATAAAAGTCTCATATTCAAGTCACCTCGATTTCCATAGTATTGTACATTTTTTTTGTTTGAAATGTAAAGCATGCAGTGAGTTTTATTGAAAAGATATTCATGCTATAATAAAAACCAATGATGGAGTCGCATTCGAGAAAACACAATAACGGAGGAAGGATATTCATCATCATTCTTCTTATCGCAGTCGCGGTTGCGGCTGTAATTTTTGCACTGCGATATAAAGACAGGATTATCCCGGAGCGTGAGACTATAGCTGTCACAATTGACAGACCTGATACCGTGGAGGAAAATGTTCCCGATCCGCAGCCCGGGATGCAGATTATAGAGACAGAGCCTGTGACGGAAGAGACTGAACCGGAACCGGTATACAAGCCGGAGATCACGCTTACATTTGGCGGAGACATCCTCTTCGATCCGGGATATGCTATCATGGCTTCTATGCTGCAGCGCGGCGGAGACATCACAGCTTCCTTTGATGAGGGACTTATGGAAATCATGACAGGCTCAGATGTCTTCATGCTGAATAATGAATTCCCGTATTCTGACCGCGGAGCACCGCTTCCGGAGAAGCAGTTCACCTTCCGGGCAAAGCCGGAGTATGTTTCCAAGCTGTCTGATATCGGAGTAGACATAGTAGGACTGGCAAACAATCACATAAATGATTACGGAACAGATGCGATGACGGACACATTTGACATACTCGGAAATGCGGGAATACCGTATGTAGGTGCGGGCAGAAATCTCTCTGAGGCGAGAGCACCGTACTATATGGATGCAGAGGGTGTGAAGATAGCTTTTGTGGCGGCGACACAGATCGAGAGACTCAGCAATCCCGATACGGTTGCTGCAACAGAGACGACACCGGGAGTGTTCAGATGCCTTGATCCGAACGGTTTTATAGAGTCAATAAAAGAGGCAAAGGAGAATGCGGACTTTGTGGTAGCATTTGTCCACTGGGGTACCGAGGGAGAAGCCAAAACTGACTGGCTTCAGGATGAACAGGCACCCATGTATGCTCAGGCAGGTGCTGATCTAATCATCGGTGACCATCCGCATGTGCTTCAGAAAATAGATATCATAGATGGTGTTCCATGTATATATTCACTTGGAAACTATCTGTTTAATTCAAGCTCGCTCGATACCTGCCTCGTGACGGCGACGATAGACACGCAGACCAAAACACTGAAGAGCTTTCAGTTTATTCCTGCATATCAGAGCGGATGCAGGACAAAAAAACTTGATGGCTCCGAGAAGGACAGAGTGATAAACTATATGAGATCCCTGTCAACTGATGTTACGATAGATGATGAAGGATTTGTATATTGATTATGACAGAGTTTAACGGTTCGGAAAACATAAATACAACTAAGGTTATCATCGCGGGTGTATATGAGCCCGGTGATGATTCCGAAAGCGCGGCTGAGTTTGAACATTCTATGGATGAGCTTGCCGAGCTTGCGAAAGCATGCTGGTTTAAGCCTGCAGCGAGGGTTACCCAGCAGCTGGAGCATCGCACCAGTGCCCTGTATATGGGAGCAGGTAAGGTCGAGGAGATGGCTCAGCTGGTTAAATCAGAGGAGGCGGAGCTTGTCATTTTCAATGATACCCTGACCCCGATTCAGATACGAAACCTCAGTAAGGAACTCGGAGTTCCGATCATGGACAGGACTGCGCTGATACTTGAGATATTCAAGGACCGTGCGAGGACGCGAGAGGCCAGACTTCAGGTCGAGCTTGCCAGACTTCAGTATATGAAGCCGAGGCTTATAGGTATGTGGGAGAAGCAGAACCGTCAGGGCGGTGCATCGGGCTCCATGTCCAGCAAGGGTGAAGGCGAGACTCAGCTTGAGATCGATCGCCGTATGATAGACCACAGACTCACGGAGCTTCGCAAGGAGCTGAAGGTCGTGGAGCGCGAGAGGCAGACTCAGAGAAAAAAAAGGCAGAATGCCCGTATACCGCTGGTGTCGCTTGTAGGATATACAAATGCCGGAAAGTCGACTATCATGAATTCTTTTGTTGAAAAATATGCCGACAATGAGAAGAAGGTTTTTGAGGCAAATATGCTTTTTGCCACACTGGATACTACGATAAGGAGAATCGAAACCGGTAATAACAAGGACTTCCTTCTGTCAGATACGGTTGGTTTCATACAGAAGCTGCCGACCGGACTGGTCGAAGCATTCAAGTCCACGCTCGAGGAGGTCAGGGATGCGGATCTGATTCTGCAGGTGGTCGATTTTTCGGATGAACATTATAAGGATCATATGGTAACGACAGAGCGGACTATATCAGACCTTGGTGCAGGAGATATACCGATGCTTGTAGTGTATAATAAAGCCGATCTCTGTACTGAGAAGCAGGAATACCCGCGCAGAGCGGCAGATGTTCGTGACGCGGGTGGAAGACTGAACAAAAGTATAGTCATAAGTGCACGGGAAGATGATTCTGTGGAGTTTTTAAAAAATGTCATCACGGAAGCTGCCTTCAGTGATTATGTAGAGGCACAGTTCCTGATTCCTTTTGACAAGGGCAGTATAACTGCTTATCTGCTGGAGAATTCTCATGTAATCTCTCAGGAATATACGGGAGATGGGACAGTAATCAGAACACGGTGCCATGCCGCTGACAGGGACAAATACAGCATGTATCTGAGCTGATATTCTGTAAAATGTTTGAAAACACCGAATTATCTGAAAAGCGGAAACGATAAGTATCGTTTGTACTCAGGAAAATACTTGAATTAACCACGAATGCCTGTATAATTGTATGTGTGTATACAATTATACAGGCATTTTTATGGAGGATATATTATGCTTGAGATGTCACCAAAGAGTAATCTTATCGAATACAAATCATTCAAGTATCAGCTTCAGGATGTCGATGATCCGAATCTTTACAGGGATATCTTTGACTATGACGATGTACCGATCATAGCCTTCAACCATCGTCGTGTACCGGTGTCTATGCCGGAAGAGATATGGATCACGGACACATCCTTCCGTGACGGTCAGCAGTCGAGAGAACCGTACAGCGTGAAGCAGATAGTTGATCTGTATAAGCTGCTGTCGAAGCTCGGCGGGCCTTACGGTATCATTCGGCAGACAGAGTTTTTCGTATATAGTGAAAATGACAGGAAGGCCATCGAGGAGTGTCAGTCGCTCGGCCTTAAATTCCCTGAGATCACCACATGGATACGCGCAAGCAAAGAGGACTTTAAGCTCGTGAAGGATCTTGGAATTCCGGAGACCGGAATACTGGTGTCCTGCAGTGATTATCATATTTTCAAAAAGCTCGGAAAGACACGTTCCGAGGCGATGAAGATGTATCTCGAGACAGTCGCTCAGGCGTTTGAAGCGGGTGTGGTTCCGCGCTGTCATTTCGAGGATATCACCCGTGCTGACTTCTATGGCTTTGTAGTTCCCTTTGTCACAGAGCTTATGAAAATGAGTCAGGACGCCGGAATCCCGGTCAAGATAAGAGCCTGTGATACGATGGGACTCGGCGTTCCTTTTACAGAGGTTGCGCTACCCCGAAGCGTGGCAGGTATCATTTACGGTCTGCAGCATTATGCGGATGTTCCGAGCGAGCTGCTTGAGTGGCACGGACATAATGATTTTTACAAGGCTGTTCCGAATGCCTCCACAGCATGGCTCTACGGTGCGTCGGCTGTAAACTGCACGATGCTTGGTATCGGTGAGCGCTGCGGCAATATACCGCTTGAAGCGATGGTATTTGAGTACGCATCACTTCGCGGAAGCCTGGATGGTATGGACCCGACAGTTATCACGGAAATCGGAGATTATTACAGAGATGAGATCGGATATGACATTCCACCGATGACCCCGTTTGTGGGAGAAAACTTCAATGTGACACGTGCCGGCATCCACGCCGACGGACTGCTGAAGGATCAGGAGATATATAACATTTTCAACACGGAAAAGATTCTTAACCGCCAGCCGATGGTCATGGTCGGGAAGACCTCCGGACTTGCAGGAATCGCATACTGGATCAACAGACACTACAGGCTTCCGGATGATAAGAAGGTGGATAAGAGAGATCCGCTGGTCGCGCAGCTTAAAGACTGGATAGATGCCGAATACGAGAAGGGAAGACAGACTAATCTCTCGACAGATGAGCTCGAGGCGAAGATCAAGGAGTACTCAGCTGACAGGTTTTATAAAATGTGACCGACCCGCGAACACACAGACAGTCACAGAGAAACAAAAGAATGATCCGAAAGGAGATAAAATGATAAAAAACACATCACTTGCCGATCAGGTTTTCGACAGGCTTGAAAAAGGAATAATACTCGGTGAATACGAGCAGGGTTCCGTCATCACAGAGAAGGAATTTGCCGAGAAGCTCGGGGTCAGCCGCACTCCGGTACGTGAAGCACTCAACAGGCTCGTGCATGACAATATGGTCGAGGAAACCGGTAAAGGCAATAAGATCATAGGCATCAGTGAAAAAGATATCATCACCATCTACAGACTGCGAGAGATGCTGGATGCGCTCTGCGCTGTGGATGCGGCGGATAATATAACCGATGACGAGATAAAACAGCTTGAGGATATACTTGACTATGCTGAGTTCTGCGTAAGCAAGCAGGACCCGGATAAGATACGGGAATGTGATAATAACTTCCATGACATCCTCTACCGGTCGTCACGAAATCCTGTTTTATACAATATACTCATTCCGCTTCACAAGAAGGCGGCACGCTACAGATGGCTCACGATTTCCGATCCCTCACGTGCCCAGCTTTCGGCACAGGAGCACAGACAGATAGTTGAAGCTCTTAAAAAGCATGACAGAGAAGCAACGAAAATCGCCATGGTATCGCATGCATCCCGTGCGCGTCAGGCGATGGAAAAAGCACAGCATAAACAGCATGGGGAGGCATAAAATGGGACTTAATCTGGCACAGAAAATTCTGAAGGCACATCTCGTCAGCGGCGAGATGATACAGGGAAATGAAATCGGGCTCCGCATCGATCAGACACTTACACAGGATGCTACCGGAACGATGGCATACCTCGAGTTTGAATCGATGGGAATACCGAGAGTACGCACTGAACTGAGCGTGGCATATATAGACCACAACATGCTTCAGTCCGGCTTTGAAAATGATGACGATCACCGCTACATACAGTCGGTGGCACATAAATACGGACTCAGGTTTTCACGTCCGGGTAACGGCATATGCCATCAGGTACATCTCGAGAGATTCGGTATCCCGGGCAAGACGCTTATCGGTTCCGACAGTCATACACCGACGGGAGGCGGCATCGGAATGATAGCCATCGGAGCAGGCGGACTCGATGTTGCCGTTGCAATGGGCGGAGGTACTTACTATATCACTATGCCGAAGATACTCAGGGTTCATATCACAGGACAGCTGAAGCCGTTTGTTACGGCCAAGGATGTGAGTCTTGAACTGCTCAGAAGAATCGGAGTAAAAGGCGGAGTTGGAAAAATAGTAGAATGGTGCGGTGACGGTGTGAAATCACTCAGCGTTCCGGAACGTGCAACCATAACAAATATGGGTGCAGAGACAGGCGCGACGACATCTGTATTTCCTTCGGATGAGATTACGGAACAGTTCCTCAAAGCTCAGGGCAGAGGCGATGTGTATGTTCCGCTTTCAGCAGACCCTGATGCAGAGTACGATGAAGAGATAGGGATCGCACTTGATGAAGTGGAGCCGCTGATTGCATGTCCTCATTCACCGGGCAATGTAGTCACGGTGGCATCCTTTGCAGGAATGAAGGTGGATCAGGTATGTATAGGTTCATGTACGAACAGCTCACTTCTCGATATGAGAAAAGCCGCAGCACTGCTTAAGGGCAGAAAGGTCGCTGACGGCGTATCCATGAGTGTATCTCCGGGAAGCCGACAGGTGCTGTCCATGCTTGCTGAAAATGAAGCGCTCAATGATATCATACTTTCCGGTGCAAGACTTTTAGAATGCGGATGCGGTCCGTGTATCGGTATGGGATTTTCACCGAATTCAGCCGGTGTATCGCTGAGGACCTTCAACAGAAATTTCGAGGGAAGAAGCGGAACCAGGGATGCGAAGGTTTACCTCGTATCACCGGAGACGGCAGTAGCCAGCGCTATCGCCGGAGTGCTTACTGATCCGAGAACTCTGGGCGAGATGCCGAAGGTCAGCATGCCGGACACATTTACCGTAAATGACAGTGCAATCATACTCCCGCTTGATGAGAAGGATGCAGTGAATGCAGAGGTTATCAAGGGACCTAATATCAGGGAGTTTCCGCAGGCAAGGCCGCAGACAGATGTGCTTGAGGCGGAGCTGATACTCAAGACAGGCGATAATATCTCCACAGATCATATCATGCCTGCAGGATCAAAGGTTCTTCCGTACAGATCGAATATTCCGAAGATATCGGAATTCTGCTTCACAGTAGTGGATGAGACTTTCCCAGCGCGGGCAAAGGCCGCCGGAAGCGGAATCATAGTCGGAGGCAATAATTACGGACAGGGTTCTTCCAGAGAGCATGCAGCGCTTGCACCGCTGTATCTCGGAATCAGAGCGGTAGTGGCAAAGAGCTTCGCAAGAATACATGCGGCGAATCTGATTAATGCGGGTATCATGCCGCTGACATTTAAGAATGCGGATGATTATGACAGACCGGAGCAGGGCGATAAGCTGCGAATCAGCGGAGTCCATGCAGGTATGGATGCGGGAGAGATGATACTTGAAAACCTGACGAAGAATGAAAGGTATGTGCTTGAATGTTCATTCACGGATCGTCAGAAGGCCATGCTTAAAGCCGGAGGGCTTTTGGAGTATACAAAGAATGCAAAGTGATAAAGAATATATAGACAGAGCGATAGAGCAGTTCAGGATACTTCTTGAACAGCAGCTGATAAGAGAGGATAACATGAGAGCCGGTGCCGCCGCAGTTGATTTCGCAGATAAGAATCAGATAGTGATCGGCGTGATACCGGGTGACGGCATCGGACCGGTGATAGTGACGCAGGCAAAGCGTGTGCTGGAAAAGCTGCTGAAGGACGAGATCGGTTCGGGAAAGATTGTTTTAAAAGATATCGAAGGGCTGACGATAGAAAACCGTCTTGCATGCGGCAGGTCGGTACCCGGGGATGTGCTTGCAGCTATCAAAAGCTGTGATGTACTGCTGAAGGGTCCGACAGAAACACCCAAGGGAGGCACCATGGAAAGTGCCAATGTGACCCTGAGGCGGGAGCTTGATCTGTACTCCAATGTCAGGCCGGTTTCGGTACCGGATGAGGGCATAGACTGGACATTTTTCAGAGAGAATACCGAGGGTGAATATGTGCTCGGAAGCCGCGGCATAGAGATACCGGACAAGCTTGCCATGGATTTCAAGGTAACTACGGATTCTGGTACCAGAAGAATAGCGAAGGCCGCATTTGAATTTGCAAGGAATAACGGTAAGGATCATGTCAGTATAGTAACCAAGGCGAACATCATGAAGAAGACTGACGGAAAGTTTTCAGAGATATGTCATGAGGTTGCGGCAGACTATCCGGAAATAACTGTCGAGGATTACTATATCGACATCATGACGGCAAAGCTGATCAATAAAGCAGAGCGCAGCAGGTTCAGGGTATTCGTACTGCCGAATCTTTACGGAGATATCATCACTGATGAGGCGGCGCAGATACAGGGCGGGGTAGGCACCGCAGGAAGTGCCAATACAGGTGACAGATATGCGATGTTTGAGGCGGTACACGGTACTGCACCGCAGCTGATACGCGACGGGCTGGGTGAATATGCGAACCCGCTGAGCATCATCAAGGCTTCAGAGATGATGCTTCGTCATATCGGCATGCCTGCAAAAGCAGACGTGCTCGCATCCGCCATAGATAATGTCGGCAGTACAGACGGACTGAAGGCCGCAGAGATCGCAGACAGGATAATTGATCATTTCTGAGCGGCGGTGTGCCGTACTCGCTCCAGCGCTTTCTGCATAGCGGGAATCAGCAGGATGATGACAGTGATGATTGCTTCTGCAAAAATATAGATGGCGTTATATGCCATGGAATACGGAACCGGCGACCATCCCTCCCACGCGATACTTCCGGCCTTGAACCATTCGAGGCCGGCCAGGGTTGCGATAATCCAGCGGGAGATCACAGCGAAGATATATCCTGTGATGAGCCCGCTTTTTCTATTTCTGAAAATGCCGGCAATCCCCATGATACTGAATGCGATCAGATAATCAAGTATGAACTGAAGTGGAGAGATGACATATGGTTCTATGATAAACTGAAGTATCCCGAAGATCAGTCCTGCTATGATGCCTTCCCTGACACCGTACAGCCAGGCAGGAAGCATGATGAAAAGCATACTGAAAAGTGTGACAGAACCGCCGAACGGAAAGGTATAGATACGGATGAGATTTGTGACAACTGCAAGTGCCACACATACTGAACATGTTACAAGTTTTCTTACTGACATAAAAAATCCTCCCGATAATCAGGAGGCGGCATAAAAGTGCTTGCCTACGCAGGAATTACCCTGTTCAGGTCATAAGGGACCGGGATTTCTCCCCATCTCAGCGTTATGCGCCCCTAGCTTTCCGGAAAATTATAGCATACCGATAATATATTGTAAATACTGTGAATAATACCACCATATGTAGTGGTAATTCTTGAAAAAAACTGATAGAATATAAACAATTATAATTTTTTGATTAATATTATATTGCTTTGATATTTTTTTTTAAACGGAGATGTAAAATGGGAGAGAGAATAACCATGCAGTATCTTGCTCTTGAGAAATTCGTGGAGGAGCTCAGGACAGACAAAGAAGCTAATGAATCATATTGGAACAATATTCGTGTTTACACACAGGATTATCTCACCAGACTTGCGCACTATTCGATCAGGCAGCCATATTTTGACGACCTTGACGGTATGGTAAAACAGGTGACTGAAGAGATGCTGGAGCGTATGTGTAAGGAGTGCGGATGTGAATTTGTTCCGCCGATGGATTGACAAACCGGGAGAAAAAGAATGAAAAGATTACTTGTTTTGTTTTTGATTGCAGCAGCAAGTGCGTTGATTCTAAGCGCGTGTAAAAAAAATGAAGATATTCAGCCTATTGAGCTTGAGGCGGAGACAGAAACTCAGACAGTCGCAGCTCCTGAAAGGATAGATCTGGATTCGATTATGGAAACTGTGGTCGAGACAGAAGCGGAGACTGAAGAAGAGACCGAGCCGGAGACGACTGCACCGGAAACCAAGGCTGAGGTTAAGAAGGAAACCAAGAAAGAAACCAAGAAAGAAACCAAAGCAGAGACCAAGGCTGCTGAGGAGAAAACTCCGACTTCACCTGAAGAAGAAACAGCACCGGAATCAGAGGAGGATTATTCCGCTGGTCCCGGCGGATCATCACCGGCTCCGGCAGGAGAGGATATACCTGCGGGTCCGGGCGGTCAGGATACTTCAGATGGTCCGGGAGGAAGCTCACCGGCACCAGGCTCTGAGAGCGGACCTGTACCGGGTGATTTCGCACCGCAGGAGGGAGCTCTTGTAGTTCCACCGCCATCATTTTAACAGAATAGCATAATACTTTCGAGGAAATAGTTTTGATGAAAAAGTTAGTTGGTATATTACTTGTCGTTTTGATGTGTGTTTCATCCGCATTCTGTTCACTGGCAGACTCGTCCTTTGTAAATTCAGGTCCCGGTGCCGCCAGATGGGAAGGACAGTCTGACGGAAGGTGGAAGTATAAAAGAGGGGATAAATATGTCACCAATGAATGGGTCGATGCTGATGGGGAGACTTATCTTCTTGATGAGGCCGGATACATGGCAACCGGCTGGCAGGTCAGAGGAGGAAAACTGTATTATTTTTCCCGGTCCGACGCAGAGGGAAGACCTGCCGGGGCACTCTTCAGAAGCCAGGACACGCCTGACGGACATCAGGTAGATTCCGACGGAGCATTGATCGGAGATCCGTGGTTCCGTGTTAATCCATATGAACAGTCATGTATAGAGATTTCCATACCGGAGCAGCATGTTTATGTATATCTCGGAGCGGTACCGGTAGTTGATTCACCATGTGTTACCGGAAAGGTTTCAAACGGAACGATAACCCCGGTGGGTGATTACAAGCTCCAGGCCAAGGTTCCGGAGAAGACTCTTAAAGGTAAAAATGTCGATGGCTCAGAGTATGAAAGCTTCGTGCATTTCTGGATGCCTTTCAACTATGGCTATGGTCTGCATGATGCTACATGGAGAAAGAATTTCGGAGGCGAGATATACAAGACAGGCGGATCGCACGGCTGTGTAAATCTTCCTCTTGCCAAGGCACAGGAGATATGGAATATCGTCTATGTCGGAATGCCGGTTCATGTGCATGAATGATTTATGATAGTATGCGGGGCAGGGAACTTATGTGTCTTCTGCCTCTTTTATAATATATCAGCCGGGGTGGTTCATTATGAAAACCTACGAAAAAAGATACAGCGGAATTATCATGCCGATCTCAAGTCTGCCAAGCAGATACGGAATCGGAACATTCGGCAGGGCAGCATATGAATATGCTGACTTTCTCAAGGCATCCGGTCAGAAGTACTGGCAGGTGCTGCCTCTTGGACCTACAAGCTACGGGGATTCGCCCTATCAGAGCTTTTCAACATTTGCAGGTAATCCTTATTTTATAGATCTTGATGTGCTTATCGAAGACGGACTTCTGACAGAGGCTGATGTCACATCAAGAGACTGGGGAAGCGATCCTCGTCATGTTGACTACGGAAAGATATATGCAAACAGGCTGGAGGTACTGGGAATTGCGAAGCGGCGCGGATGGCAGAGAGATGTCCGCGAGGTATCGGCATTTGCAGAGGAAAACTGCCGGTGGCTCGAACAGTACACGAGATTCATGGCATTAAAGCGTCTCAACGGCATGGAGCCGTGGATGAACTGGACGAAGGACGGTTCATCACCGGAGGATGCAGAGACAGTACGGGAGGACATCGAGCTGTTTACTTATATACAGTTTCTGTTCTTCAGGCAGTGGGAGAAGCTCAAGAGATACATCAACGACCGGGGCATCCTGGTGCTCGGTGATCTTCCGATATATGTTGCGATGGACTCTGCGGATGTCTGGTCGGAGCCTGAGTTTTTCAAGCTGGACAGCGACTTCGTACCAAAGGTGGTTGCCGGAGTTCCGCCGGATTATTTTGACGAGAACGGACAGCTCTGGGGCAATCCGATATACGATTATGAGAAAATGAAATCGACAGGCTACGAATGGTGGATACGCCGTGTAGGCGCTGCTGCGAAGCTTTTTGATATGATCAGATTCGATCATTTCCGTGGCTTTGCAAGCTACTGGGAGGTGCCGTACGGAGATGCTACTGCAAGGAACGGACGATGGGTCAAGGGACCCGGAATGGATCTGGTGGGAACACTGACAAGCTGGTTCCATGGCACGAAGTTCGTCGCAGAGGATCTCGGAGATCTGACATCTGATGTTTACGAGCTGCTTGATGAGAGCGGACTTCCGGGTATGCGGGTTTTGGAATTTGCGTTCGGTTCGGATACGGATAATGATTATCTTCCGCACAGATTCAGAAGAACCTGTGTATGCTATGCTGGATCACATGACAATGCTCCGCTTAAGCTGTGGAGACAGGAAGAGGATCCGAAGGTCATAGAGTATGCTGAGAAGTACCTGGGTATCAACGAGGAAGAGGGCTTCAATTTCGGTATGATAAGAGGAGGCATGAGTTCTATAGCTACGCTTTTTATCACGCAGATGCAGGACTGGCTGGAGCTCGGTGAAGGATGTCGTATGAACTGTCCGGGTAATCCTTACGGAAACTGGCAGTGGCGTATGCTGCCGGGAGAGGCAGATGAGGAGCTTGCTGAGAAGATACTTGAGATGACCAGACGCTACGGGCGAGAGGCAGAGTGAGAATAATAAGACAACAGGGGAGCATGTCCGGAAAGCGAAGAGATAACGCCGCGGGACGGGAACATTGCACATAACAATACAGAGAAAGGCAGAAGAGATGAATATAGTTTGTTTTGACATGGAGGGAGTACTGACACCTGAGATATGGATTGCATTTTCAGAGGCGAGCGGAATACCGGAGCTGAAGAGAACCACGAGAGATGAGCCGGATTATGACAAGCTCATGAAGTGGAGGATAGGTATACTGAAGGAGCATGGTCTCGGACTGAAGGAGATACAGGCTGTCATCGCAGCCATCGACCCGCTTCCGGGTGCAAAGGAGATGCTTGATGAACTCAGATCAAGAACACAGGTAGTAGTGCTGAGCGATACGTTTGAGGAGTTTGCGATGCCGCTTATCAAAAAGCTCGGTTATCCGACTATCATGTGCAATTCCCTTGAGGTGGCACCGAACGGTGAAATACTTGCACACAGGATGAGAATCGCGCATTCCAAGCTGTCTACTGTACGCGCCTTCCAGAGCATCGGATATGATACCATCGCCTGTGGCGACAGCTTCAATGATCTGGAAATGATACAGGCCAGCAAGGCTGGTTTCCTTTTCAGAACGACTGAGAAGATCAAGAAGGATTTTCCTCAGTACAGAACCTTTGAGGAGCATGAAGAGCTTACTAAAGCAATAATCGAGGCACTATGATAATCACACTTACACTCAATCCGTCAATAGATTTTATCGTTCACACAGATGAGCTCAGGGTAAATGAGCTCAACCGTGTCAGTACAGCTGTATGCTCTGCAGGAAGCAAGGGTATCAATGTCAGCAAGACGCTTAAGGTTTACGTCGAAGACAGCGTGTGTATCGCAGTTCTTGCAGGCAAGGGCGGACGAGACTTCGCTGAGTACATGCCGGCAGATGTCATCTGCGATTATCTCTGGATAGAAGGCGGGGAGACGAGAACCAATGTCAAGGTCATGGACAGAGATGCGAACATGACTGAGATCAATGGTCCCGGCCCCACTATGACTGCTGATGACGTGAAGGCACTTATGGACAAGCTTGAGTCGTATGCGAAACCGGGCAATATATTTGTTCTGGGAGGAAGTATAGTTCCGGGCTGTCCGAAGGATATCTACAGACAGATCATTGAAATGCTGCATAAGCACGGTGCGATGGCTGTGCTTGATGCTGATGGCATGAGCCTTAAGGAGGGCATCAAGGCAGGACCGGATTTTCTTAAGCCGAACAGATACGAGCTTGAGCAGTTCTACAGTCTGGATCATCATGCGTCAGACGAAGAGATAGTCATGCTCGGCAGGCAGATGCTTGCCGGAGGCACGATGATAGCTGTATCGGACGGCGGAGACGGATGCTTCGTCATCACAAGAGACAGAGCCTGCAGGGTTCCTGTGATTCCGGTGGAAGTCAAGTCCTGCTGCGGAGCGGGAGATTCCGTTGTGACAGGTATGATATACGGACATGAGCACGGCATGAGCTTTGAAGATACCGTAAGGCTTGCGGTTGCCACAAGCACGGGTGCGGTCACTACAGAGGGCACAGAGCCGGCAGCGCTTGAATATATCAATGAATTAAAAAAGAAGGTTGTTATAAAACCTCTGTAATGATAGAATTTTATTGAGTGACAGAATCTATAAGAATTCTTAGATTTATCATTTTCGGATGCATCCTGACGGGTGCTTCTTTGAATGATTTGAAGACGATGAGGATTCCCAACCGGCTGATGGCAGTCGGGGCGGCCGTGTCACTTCTGCGTCTTGCAGAGGGTGATACGCTGATACAGGTGCTTATGGGGTTGGTGCCTGCGCTGGGAATATTCATCCTGACTGCAGTGCTCAAAGCTGTGACAGGCAGATCATCACTTGGTATGGGAGATATCAAGCTGCTGGCTGTTATAGGGCTTCATCTGGGAATGACAGAGACGGTTCTTGCGACCGGGATAGCATGTGTTATCACTCTGATCATTTATCCGGTGCTTAAAGGAAAAAGATTTCCGTTTGCCCCGATGCTTGCCGCGGGAGCGGTATTTGCTGCAGCCGGACACTTTCTGTTTTTATGATGTATATATGTCGCTTAAACAGTCACACCTGATCAGGTCATGGCTGACGGCGATATGCTTTATATTATGATGTAAATAACCATGAAGGGAGAATAAAGAAATGGCAATTATGGACAGCATCAAGGCTCGTGCCAAGGCTGATAAGAAGACTATCATCCTTCCGGAGTCAATGGACAACAGAACTTTCAAGGCAGCTGAGGCAGCTCTTAAGGAGGGTATCGCAAACATTATCATCATCGGTACACCTGAGCAGATTGAAGCTAACAAGGGCGACTGTGATATCACAGGTGCTACTATCATCGATCCCAATACTTATGAGAAGACACAGCAGTACGAGGATCTGTTTGTAGAACTTCGTGCATCAAAGGGTATGACACACGAAGAGGCACGCAAGATCATGCTTAGTGATTATGCGTATTACGGATGTCTCATGATCAAGTCAGGAGATGCAGACGGTATGGTAAGCGGTGCATGCCATAGCACAGCCAACACACTTCGTCCCTGCCTGCAGCTCATCAAGACAAAACCGGGTACCAAGCTTGTATCTGCATTCTTCCTTATGGATGTTCCAAACTGTGAATATGGTGATGACGGCGTATTCGTATTTGCAGACTGCGGTCTGGAGCAGAATCCGGATCCTGAGAAGCTTGCAGCAATCGCTCTTTCATCAGCTGAGTCATTCAGACTCCTTACAGGAAATGAGCCAAGAGTTGCTATGCTTTCACATTCTTCAAAGGGATCAGCAAAGCATGACGATGTTACCAAGGTAGTTGAAGCAACAAAGATCGCTAAGGAGCTTGCTCCTGATCTGGCACTTGATGGAGAGCTTCAGCTCGATGCAGCTATCGTTCCTTCAGTAGGCGCAAGCAAGGCTCCTGATTCACCTGTAGCAGGTAAGGCCAATGTACTTGTATTCCCTGATCTTGATGCAGGAAATATCGGTTACAAGCTCGTACAGAGACTTGCAAAGGCAGAAGCTTACGGCCCGATGTGTCAGGGTATCGCAGCACCTGTCAACGATTTAAGCCGCGGATGCTTCTGGGAGGACATCCTCGGAGTAATCGCCATCACAGCAGTACAGGCTCAGGCTCAGTAATTTCAGAATATTTTGCAAATTATACTTTGATATGCACAGCAGGCTGAGCATAAAATCCCTCTGAAGGAGAATTGCGCAGAGCAGCGACTCAAAAAGCTCAATCCTTTTTTTCAGATTAAAGAGCTTTTTGACAAAGCGAATCGGTCCTGAAAGCTGAGACCTTAGTGAGCTTAAGCGAACTTAGTTCGAAGCTTCACAGAGTGCGAGGGATGTTTATGCGATGACTGCGTGTGGATGAAAAAAATAATCAGGAGAAAACATATTATGAAAGTTTTAGTTATAAATTGCGGATCTTCATCACTTAAGTATCAGCTTATCGATATGGAGAATGAGGAAGTTCTCGCAAAGGGACTTTGCGAAAGAATCGGAATCGACGGATCAATGCTTACACATAAAGCTCCGGGTAAGGAGAATTTTGTTACAGAGCAGCCGATGCCTACACATAAGGAAGCTATCGAGCTCGTAATGGCAGCTCTTACAGACAAGGATCATGGTGTTATCGCATCAACAGATGAAATCACTGCAGTTGGTCATCGTGTACTGCACGGCGGAAACACATATACAGAGTCTATCGTAGTAAATGAGGATGTTAAGAGAGTCATCAAAGAATGCTTCGACCTCGGACCTTTACACAATCCTGCAAATCTTATGGGAATCAAGGCCTGTGAAGCAGCTATGCCGGGTAAGGCCAATGTAGCTGTATTCGATACATCATTCGGAATGGGCATGGATGAGAAGGCATATCTCTATGCGATTCCTTATGAGTACTATGAGAAGTATAAAGTACGTCGCTACGGTTTCCACGGAACAAGCCATATGTTTGTAAGCAGGGAAGCTATCAAATTCGGTGGACTTGATCCTGAGAATGCCAAGGTCATCATATGCCACCTCGGAAACGGTGCTTCTGTATCAGCTTCCATCGGCGGAAGATGCGTAGATACATCTATGGGTCTTGCACCTCTGGAGGGTGTAATCATGGGAACACGTTCAGGTGACGTAGATCCTACGGTTCTTCAGTTCATCTGCAACCATGAGGGAATCGATGTTAACGAGATGCTGAACATCCTCAACAAGAAGTCAGGTATTCTCGGTCTGTCAGGTGTATCATCAGACTTCCGTGATGTCGGCAAGGCAGCTGCAGAAGGCAACAAGAGAGCACAGGCAGGTCTTGATGCATATGACTACAGAGTTGCCAAGTACATCGGTGCTTACACAGCAGCAATGAACGGTGTTGATGCTATCTGCTTCACAGCAGGTGTAGGTGAGAACGATATGGGCGCAAGAAAGAGAATCTGCGCATACCTCGGATATCTCGGAGTAAAGATCGATGATGAGAAGAACAACATCCGCGGAGAAGAGAGAGTTATCTCTACAGACGATTCCAAGGTAAAGGTTATGCTCATTCCGACAAACGAAGAGCTTGCAATCGCAAGAGAGACAGTAAGACTTACTGCTAATTAATCTATGGATATTCAGATACTTTTAATTTTACAGAACCTGCGTGAAGCAATCGGCGGAGCACTTGATACATTTATGGTTTTTGTGTCAACCATAGCTGTTGACTATTATATTCTGGTTCCTTCGCTGATCATATATTGGGTAGTGGACAAAAACAAGGGTTCACGGATTCTGCTGACATGGGGCAGTGCCCTGCTTACGGGATCATTTCTGAAAGCCACATTCTGTGTATACAGACCGTGGGTGAAAGATCCGAGGGTGCAGCCTCCGAAGGCGATTTTTGAAGGAGCAACAGGCTATTCATTTCCGAGCGGGCATACTGTTTCAAGCGGTTCGTTCTGGAGCGGGCTGTCACTGGCGTATAAGGAAAACAGGAAGCTTTTCAGATTTGCCGTATGTATGATCGCACTTACCATGTTTTCCAGGATATTTTTAGGAGTACATACACCTCAGGATATCCTGGCCGGACTTGCAATCGCACTGGTATGCGCCCTTGTCGTAGGCAGACTGTATGAATGGATAGAGAAAAACCCTGAGAAGGATTGGATACTTCCTGCTGCAGCAACCGTTATCTGTGTAGCGCTGTTGTGTTATTTAAAATTCAAACCTTATCCGATGGATTATGTAGACGGAAAGCTGCTTGTCGATCCTAAAAAATTGACGGTTGACGGATTCAAGGACCCGGGATTGTTCTATGGAATAGTGATCGGCTGGTTTTTAGAGCGCAGGTTTGTAAAATTTGATACAGCGGGAACAGTCCGGCAGAAGGTCATTCGGGCACTTGCCGGAGGCCTCTTAACTGTTTTCTGGTATACAGCAGTTGCCGGACCGATAGGAAAAGCGGTTGGAACCGGATTGGTACATTTCATTACACAGGCAAGCATACCGGTTGTGTCCATGGTAATATATCCGATGCTGTTCAAAAAAGCGGAAAAGCAATAACAGATAATGATTACTCTCAGCTGAAAATTTTACAGTAAACCTCTGCTTGACTTTTGCATCCTGCATGTATATAATAATGAAGTTGCAAAATGTAGACGAAGGAGGTGTTACCGTGTCAATTTGTCCAAAGAACAGAACTTCCAGAGGAAGAAGAGACAAGAGAAGAGCTAATTGGAAAATGTCTGCTCCTACACTTGTTAAATGCAGTAAATGTGGCGCACTTATGATGCCTCATCGCGTTTGCAAGGCTTG
>JAZLHO010000042.1:0-7513 GCA_045616865.1 Lachnospiraceae bacterium
AGTCTTTGATGCAGATGGCGGAAGCCCTGAACCTGATCCCCAGAATGTTAAAAAAGGCGATAAGGTTCAAAAACCAGCAACAAATCCAACTAAAGATGGATATACTTTCAGATACTGGGCAGCAGACGGAACAGCATATGATTTTGAAAGGGCTGTTAATGGAGATATCACACTTGTAGCAGTATGGGATAAGAATGGTAATCGTTCAAGCGGTTCATCAGGCGGAGCAACTATCTTCACAGGAACCACAGGCAACCCCGTGACTAACGGTAAGTGGACAAAGAATGCTGACGGAACATGGTCATATGCCGCATCATTTAAATTCACAAATGACTGGGCATATATCGCAAAGCCGGGTGATCCTGCTTCAGCAGCATGGTATCGCTTCGACAGGAACGGAAACATGCTCACAGGATGGCAGAAGATTATGTACAATGGAGAACTGAAGTGGTTCTACTTCATCGAGACAAAGGGTGCTGACGAAGGAAAGTGCCTGCTTAACGGAATAACGCCTGACGGACATAGAGTCGGTGCAGACGGTGCCTGGATAGAGGGCTGAGAAACACAGACCCGCAAGGCTGAAAACAATAGTGAAAGATAAAAAGAGAAGAGGTCGATGAGATCTCTTCTCTTGCTTTGATATTTATAGCCATTTCCCACAAGATTTCGTATAATTAATAGAGGTTTGCATATCGTTTTTACTGAAACAGAAGAGAATTGGAGAGATTAAAAATATGAATCCGGATCTTAAAGCGAGAATACGTTGTGAAGATTTGTGGGAAAAAGTCCGTTCGGCAAGAGAAGCCGCCAGCTATATTGAGCCCGGAATGACTTTGGGCGTAAGCGGATTTACTCAGTCTGGATATACCAAGGCGGTGGCATCGGCACTGGCAAAACGATCTGAGACAGGAGAGAAGCTGAATCTTACGGTATATTCAGGAGCATCCCTGGGAGATGATTTCGACGGAAAGCTGACAAGGGCGGGTGCACTTAAATGCAGGATGCCGTATCAGACTAACAAAGATCTGAGAGACGCGATAAACAAAGGGGATGTAAGGTATGTTGACATTCCGCTGGGGGTTATGCCGGGCTGGGTCAGAAACGGATACCTGAATCACATTGATGTAGCGCTTATCGAGGCTGCAGCAATAACTGAGGAGGGGAATATCATACCCACCACATCTGTTGGAGCATCCGATACTTACGTAGCCTGTGCTGATAAGATAATTGTTGAAATCAATACACAGGTTCCTGCTTCTATGGAGGGCATACATGACATTTACACGCCTGAGCTTCCTCCGGATACAAAACCGATTCAGATAGTTAAACCGGGCGACAGGATCGGAACTACCTATATTCCCTGTGATCCTGAAAAAATCGTGGCAATAGTTGAGAGTGACAAGCTTGACTGCGGCGTAAAAGATATGCCCATAGATGATGATTTCAGAAAAATGTCATCTATCCTTATCGATTTCCTGAAAAAAGAGGTTGATGCAGGCAGGATGTGCGATCCTCTGCCACCGCTTCAGGCGGGAATAGGAGGAGTGTCCAATGCGGTTCTTGAAGGGCTCAGAGAGTCTTCGTTTGAGCATCTGACGATTTATTCTGAAGTAATGCAGAAGTCAATACTGGAACTCATTGATGCCGGTAAGGTTGACAGCGCATCAGCTACATCTATCACTATGCCGGGGCAGTATCTTCCGGAGTTTTATAAGAATTTCGAAAATTATAAAGATAAGCTTGTTTTAAGACCGATGGAGATAAGCAACAGTCCGGAGGTTATCCGGAGACTTGGCGTAATAGCAATCAACACGGTAATCGAGGCTGATATATACGGAAATATGAATTCCAGCTACATCGGGGGCAATCGATTGATGAATGGCGTAGGAGGATCGGGAGACTTCTGTCAGAACGCGGGTCTTTCCATCTTTATCACCAAGTCTTCGGCCAAAGACGGGAAGGTGTCGAGCATTGTGCCGATAGTAAGCCATGTTGATCATAGTGTTAAAACAGCTCATGTACTTATTACTGAACAGGGTGTTGCAGATATGAGAGGACTGAATGTAAATGAAAGGGCAGAGCTGATAATAGAAAACTGTGCGCATCCTGATTTCAGGCCGGCACTCAGGGATTATCTCAGAAAGGCTTCGGTTCTGTCTGAATATCCGGCATATCCATGGAGTACGGAAGCAAACAATATGTTCAGAGCAAAGTATACACAAAATTAAAAAATCGGGGTGGCCGAAAGGCCCACCCCTGTTTGCTTACATCCGGTAATCCGGATCAAATTCCCTGAGGATATTTTTCATATCAGTAAATGATTCTGTGGTTATTATCGAATCATATTTTACCAGGTTGTTGATAGGATTTTGCATTATCATCATATCACCATAACCCGTATTAGGAATAAGACCTGTAAATCTGAATCCGTATTTTTTAGCTTCTTCATAGAAATCGACGCATCCGGGTTTGTCTGCAGATATATACATGATGCAGATTTCATTTTCACAGTTTTTCAGCTCATGATTTATATTATACAGGGTTTCTTTATAGTCATGACCTACGCTTTTTATTATGACTTCAGCACTTATTTTGTCTGATGTAATAGAGGACACTATATCACAGTTCTCCTGTGACGGGTTTGCCGCTTCTGTAATGTACGTCCTTGGAAGATTCTCACCTTTAAAGATGATGTCCAGCACCTTGGTTACTTCCTGAGGCACATAGATGTTTTTGCGAGAGTGATCAGCGACATGACAGCATACTGCTTCGGAATTTCTGATATTACCTCGTTGAAATGAACTCTGAAAGTCTTTTGATGAACCGATGTTAAAAAGGAATCCGCAAGGAGTAAAACCACGCTTGAGCCGAAGCTTTTGTGTTATATCATGAACGGTTGCTGCAAGAGAAACATTAACCCCTTTGCAGACAACCTCATCAAAGTATCTGTTATTGGCATCAAGCAGAGTGCTGAAGGCTCCGCATTTTCTCAGACGGCTGTTTACGATAGCCATTCCCGCTTCATATACAGAAGGAATATTTGGCCACTCCCTAAGTACATGGAAGCCTGCAAAGAGTCCATCATCGGTTTCGGCTGACAGAGGATGTGTGTTGTTATTAGCGAGATATTCCTTGAACATAGAAGGCTCATACACATCTTTGATCGGATAAGAAAATCCCATATCTCTGTAAAAAGCACGTCCTATCTCCGGAAGATCTTTTTCCTCAGCATTACGGATATTGATATGTGCTCCGGTAACAGTGTCGATATCGTCAGTGTTCTCCTGAATGATTTCTGGAATCTCAGATGAAAGCTTAAGGATGATTTTCTGGGAACGTCCTTTTTCTAAGAGATTTATATATTCATAACCATCCGCGAGGGAACGGATTTCCGATGCCTCCTTACTGCCTGAAATATCTCCCGGCAGTCCTGTATCGGTCAATTCGATGATAATGTTTTGACCCTCAGAGCAGATGGAAAGGTTTATAGTATAATCTCTTTCGGTGCTTCCATGAAGAATGACATTATCGATTCCGAGACTGACACATTTGTTTGCCTTTTCCGCTATGCGGTTGCCATCCGGGCTGTTTTCAGCAATGCTGTTTATGCATGCTTCTGCAGAGAGAGCAACAGTAGTTTTTAATAGTCTGTTTGGTAAAAAATCGATATTAATTAAATGGGTCATGTCTGATACCTTTATTATCACGGGATTTATCAGCAGTTATAATATTTATCATATTCTGCCGGATTCGGGACGATGTTGATTTCATTGGCATCCTCACGCTTGCGTGCGATATGATTTATGATCATGTCCTCTGTGAATACTCCGCCTTCAAGCAGATATGCGTAATCAGCCTCTAATGCATCAAGTGCTTCATCAAGTGATTTCGGAAGCTTCTTAAGCTTAGCCTTTTCCTCATCCGAAAGCTTGAAGAGATTCACATCATACGGACCGAAGCCTTCCTTTTCAGGATCGATCTTATGTATCACACCGTCAAGACCTGCCATGAGTATAGCTGCATATGCGTAGTACGGATTGCAGGTAGCATCCGGATTGCGGAGCTCGAACCGTCTCAGCTCAGGTGTCTTTGCATAAGCCGGAATCCTGACTACAGCGCTTCTGTTGGATGTAGCATATACTGCATTGACCGGTGCTTCATATCCCGGTACGAGTCTCTTATATGAGTTCGTGCTTGGGTTTGTGATGGCACAGAGTGAACCGATATGCTTAAGCAGTCCTCCGATGAAGTAAAGTGCTGTCTGTGAGAGATGAGAATAACCGTTATCATCTGAGAATACAGTCTCACCGTTTTTTCTGAGGAGCATATGCACATGCATTCCGCTTCCGGCTTCCTTATATACAGGCTTCGGCATGAATGTAGCGGTCATTCCGTATTCTTCAGCAGTGTTTCTGACTATGTATTTGATGAGCATGGTGGCATCGGCCATCGTGCTCATTTTCCCAAGCTTTGGTTCTATCTCGAACTGACCTGCAGAGCCGACTTCCGGATGATGATACTTGATCGGTATACCGGCCTCTTCCATGTAGAGGCACATCTGGCTCCTTGCTTCAAATGTTGTATCGAGTGGCTGATCGATGTGGTATGCCTTCTGGTATCCGGTTGTATTGCCGTGTCCCTGAGTATCACTGTTCCAGTGAGCGGCTTCGTAGTCTATTTCAAATCCGACATGCTGCGGGCTTACCTTCCAGCCGACATCATCAAAGAGATAGAATTCAAATTCCGGAAGGATGATCATCTCATCTGCGATGCCAGTTTTCTGCATATATTCTTCAGCCGCTTTTACGACATTTCTCGGATACTGAGGAAGAGGGCGGTTGTGCGGATGGTCGATTATCATTGCGTTTCCGCTTATTGAAAGTGTAGGTATCTCGCAGAATGGATCGACGAATGCCGTGTCGAGATCCGGGATGAATACCATATCGCTTTTTTCAACGATTGCATAACCGTAGTTGGATGCATCGAAGCCTATACCGTTCTCCATGAGTTCTTCAGAGAAGTTTGAAGCCGGTACTGTGACGTGGCGGAAGCCTCCGTCGATGTCAACGATCTTGAAGTCAATCATCTGAATCTCAGCGAGCTCGATGAGATCCTGTATGTCCTTGTATGTTTTCATCTTGTTTTCCTCTTTGTGAACTTAATGTGAAATACGCGATTTATTATACACCCGTTAAACGGATTATGATATACTTTTTTACACGATAGAGATGGAGAAGCAGGGAATGCCGGATTATATCGAGATATACGGAATAGTGATCAAGGTTCAGCCTGTGGGTGAGTATGATAAGAGAGTCACCATGCTCACGAGGGAGCGCGGCAAGGTGAGCGCATTTGCCAGAGGTGCCAGACGGCAGGGCAGTTCGCTCATGGGTGTGACGCGGATTTTTGCGTGCGGTAAATTCAGGATGCGTGAGGGTAAGGATTCGTACAATCTGTATTCTGCGCAGATCGATAACTTCTTTGAGCCGCTGTTTAAGGATGTCGGGTCGAGCTGCTACGGTACGTATTTTCTGGAGCTTGCTGATTATTATTCGCGTGAGTCTATGAGTGAGCCGCAGATGATCAAGCTGCTTTACTACGCGCTTACAGCGCTTACGAGGACGTCGCTGCCGCACAGGCTTACCAGGAGAGTGTATGAGCTCAGGCTGATGAAAATCGACGGGCAGTATGATGCGCAGCCGGCAGGAAGCAGTATCAGCGGGACGGCAGCATTTACCTGGAATTATATACTGGAGACACCGATAGAGCGGCTGTTTACCTTTACTCTGAAGGACGAGGTGCTGGAGGAGCTTGAGCGCTGCGTGGACAGGAGTCTGAAAAAATACGTGGATAAGAAGATGAATTCTCTGGAGATACTGGAGAGTATAGGGTAGAGGATACGCCGGGAGATTCGAAAGGCACAGGACGGTAAATTGAAGAACAGACCACCGAAATACAGGTTCATAGCGGTTTTTGCGATTGCGATGCTACTGATCGTGCTGGTTACGTTTGCCCTGAATACCTGGGGACTGAAGGGGTATTATACGCAGCAGAAGATAAAGAGCATGCAGGACGCGTACCTCCGGATCGATGAGGTCATAGCAGATGGAGAAAACAGCGGGCTGTCGAGAATACTTGATGAGTATTCCGAGCGTGATAATATCTCCATCGCTATCTATGACACTTATACGTCCATGGTGCTGGTATCATCGGAGCGTGATAATGAGTTCCTGCTTCAGAGGCTGCGCGACAAGCTGTTCGGAACCGGCAGGAATACCGACGAGAGGACTCTTATGGCGGGAGAAGATTACAGTATCACCCGCGGCGGTAATGATATAGAGTTCTTCGGATACTGCAGTGACAACCGAATGATGGTGCTGATGTCCACACCGGTTCAGAGCATGGAAAATGCTGCCGAGCAGTCCAATCATTTTCTTATTCTGGTGGGTATAGCTGCGCTGGTCATCGGCATAACGGCAGTGGCTGTGCTGACGGGCAAGGTCTCAAGGGTATATGCGCTTGAGATAGAAAATGAGAAGCTCCAGCATGATCTCGAGGAAAAGGAAAAGCAGAATCAGATACAGAAGGAATTTGTTGCCAATGTCTCACACGAGCTGAAGACGCCGATCACTATCATAAAGGGATATGCGGAGGGACTTTCCGAGGGACTGTGTGATGATGAGGAGAGCAGGAATTACTATTCGGGAGTTATCGTCGATGAAGCGGAGAGGATGCATCAGATAGTCCAGCAGCTGCTCATGCTCAGCAAGATCGAGACCGGTCAGGATGAACTGGAGAAGATTGATTTCAACCTTTCTGAGATGATACGCTCCGTGATATCCGGCATGAATATACTTTCTGAAAAGAAAAATGCCGGCATCCAAAGCGACATCCCGGATGACATCATAGTCAATGCGGATGAACTTAAGATAGAGAGTGTCATAACAAACTATCTGAGCAATGCGGTTCATTACGTAAATGAAGGCGGCAGGATATCCGTCAGAGTGAGTGAAGCTGAGATGCCGGGCATGGGAAGCAGAGTGCATGTATCGGTATTCAATACCGGCGCACCGATTCCGGATGAGGCGCTTGAACATATCTGGGATAAGTTCTATAAAGCCGACAAGGCACATGCCAGAAGCTACGGAGGATCGGGAATCGGACTAAGTATAGTCAAGGCGGTTATGGACGCACACGGGATGCCGTATGGTGTGACGAATCATGATGACGGTGTGGAATTCTGGTTCGAGCTTGAAAAAAAGAAATAATTTTTTTGGTTCAATCACAAATTTTATGTGATGGTTGATTCCGGACATAGGTTTTTCGGCTTGCATCCATGATTTTCAAAAAGAAGTATTCATCATCAGGATAGCCGTAGCCATGCCGGCGTAAGGTTTTTATCTTTTGATTGATACCTTCGATTTTACCTGAAGATATTTTGTAAGTTGCATGAGCTATGATTCCCTCAAAATGAGAGTTCAACAGTTCTCCAAACCAAAGCAGATGTTTATTG
>JAZLHO010000043.1:0-39321 GCA_045616865.1 Lachnospiraceae bacterium
TGAATAAGTTCCTTTGGCGGAAGTATAATCTCTTCCTCATGAGGATAACCGCATAAGTCTATGTTATAACCAAGCTCTTCGATTTCTTTTACTGTGTATCTCTTTGACTTCCATGTTTCAGTTGAGTTTTCATCTTCTTTAACATCTTTGATTTCACTGCGATTGTTCCACCAATCGATAACTACACCAAAATCTTTTATGTCTATCGGATTAGTTTTGTTATAGTGCTTCTTTCCTTCTGGCATATCCATACGATAAAACCATGTTTCTGTTGTTGGCATTGTATTATCGAAGAAAAGAATATTTGTCGTAATAGATGTGTATGGTGCAAATACCGTACTTGGCATACGAATTACAGTATGAAGGTTAAACTCATTTAAGAGCTTCTTCTTTATATTTACCTTTGCATTATCAGTTCCAAATAAAAATCCATCTGGAAGAATAACTGCTGCCCTACCGTTCTTCTTGAGTCGATACATAATAACTGACATGAATAAATCTGCAGTCTCACTTGATGCCAGGTCATCTGGGAAGTGATTCTTTACTTCAGTTTTCTCAAATCCACCATAAGGCGGATTCATAAGAATAACATCGAACTTGTCATCATCTGTATAATCAAGAACATCCCTTGTAAGTGAATTGTCATGAAATACCATCTTCGATAAGTTCGTATTTGAATTCATCTGGCAAAAAAGGCAGCGTCTCCAGACTCCACCTTTTCAGCCTCATATCATATTTTTCCGGATAGCTCATAGTCACCAGATGTCCGACACACCATGTTATCACATGAGCATCATCCTCTATGTAACCATTGCTTCTTCTTGCTGTCACTCCGAGTGCATCTGCAAACTGCGCTGCTACACTCGGTTTTTCGGCAATGAACAGATCCTTCATCATTTACTCTGAATATACCCTAACTTTGTAAGCATCTCGGCGCTGAGTACACCGCCGCCGGCTGCTCCTCTTAATGTATTATGAGAAAGACCCACGAACTTCCAGTCATAAATCGTATCCTCGCGGAGCCTTCCTATGCTAACGCCCATTCCTCTTTCAAAATCAACATCCAGTTTGACCTGAGGTCTGTTGTCCTCTTCCATATACTGTATAAACTGCTTTGGTGCTGATGGAAGTTCATACTTCTGCGGAAGACCACTGAAGCTGACCAGTTTATCAATCAGTTCCTCCTTGCTGACTTTCTTTCTGAATTTTACAAAAGCAGCTGCTGTATGTCCGTCAAGAACCGGAACTCTGATGCACTGACATGTGATCTTCGGCGACTGAGCGGGAACTATTACGCCATTCTCGATGTGTCCCCATATTCTGAGCGGTTCCATCTCTGATTTCTCTTCCTCACCACCGATATAAGGGATGATATTCTCAATCATCTCAGGCCAGTCACGAAATGTCTTTCCTGCTCCTGAAATAGCCTGATATGTCGTTGCTACGACCTCGTATGGTTCATATTCCATCCATGCTGTAAGCGCCGGAGTATAACTCTGAATAGAGCAGTTTGGTTTGACTGCAACAAATCCTCTTGCAGTTCCAAGTCTCTTTTTCTGGAATTCGATCACATCATAATGCTCAGGATTCAGCTCCGGTACGACCATAGGAACATCTGGAGTCCATCTGTGTGCTGAGTTGTTGCTGACCACGGGTGTCTCTGTTTTTGCATACGCCTCCTCTATAGCACGTATCTCATCCTTGGTCATGTCTACTGCGGAAAACGCAAAGTCACACTGTGAAACAACCTTTTCTACATCCGAAACATTCTCCACTATCATTCCTTTATATTTTTCAGGCATTGGAGTCTGCATCTTCCATCTTGGTCCGACTGCCTCCTCATATGTCTTTCCTGCACTTCTCGGGCTTGCTGCAATAACAGAAACCTCATACCATGGATGGTTCTCGAGCAGTGTCAGAAAACGCTGTCCTACCATACCGGTTGCTCCAAGTACTCCAACTTTTAATTTCTTTTCCATTTTACTACCTGCCTCACTAAAACATTATGTCCTGAATATATGCATCCGTCAGTTCATATTACTGTGGTCTGACTTTGCTTCCTCTTCCATATCTGTGACTTACTGACAGTCTTCCTATCTGAAGATCTCTTCCGCGAACCTGAATGCAGTTCGTTGCTCCGATGAGCCATGCACTGACGATACTTTCATCCTTGCCGAGCTTCATTCCCTTCTCGCCCTTTGATGTCTTCTTCATCTCACTGATTTCACTCATAGGGAATCTGAGAACATAATCATTATCCGTTACGAGAACTATGTCTGTCTCAGGAACATTTATCAGAATTACAGATACCAGTTTATCGCCATCAGCCAGTTTTGTCGATGCTACAGTTTTATTGTTCGTTTCAAATTCCGTGCACGGAACCTTCTTGATAAGTCCGGCAGCAGTGGTAAATACCATGCTGCAGCCCTCCATCTCTGCTGTTGAACGGGCAGCCAGAACCTCTTCCTTTTCAGAGCTGAACCTGCAGAGATTATCAAGCGGTGTTCCCTTATCCTTCAGCTTTCCGGACGGAATATCCAGCACCTTGATGCTGTGCATATTTCCGGCAGAAGTGAAGAAGCATATCTTGTCAGTGTTCCATACAGGAACCACATACTTGTAATCTGTCTCGACATTTTCAGCATTTCTGTCATAGGTTGCCCTGTCTATCGTCTTGCAGTATCCGAACTTATCCATCACGAATACAACCTCTTCCTCTTCAACAGCAGACTCCTCATATACTGCCTCCGCAGCATCCTCAAGGCGTGTGCGTCTCGGGATCGAATACTCCTTCTTAATATTCTGAAGATCCTCTATCAGAACCTCATCCATGGATGTCTTGGATTTAAGGATGTCCCTATATTTTTTTATATTCTTTTTAGTCTCCTTATTCTCAGCAATCAGTGCATCTATCTCAAGTCCTATCAGCTTATACAAACGCATCTCAAGTATCGCCTGAGTCTGACGCTCTGAGAATCCGAGTTCATTCATCAGACGCTCCCTGGCCTGATCACGGGTCTTGGATGAGCGTATGATCCTGATTATCTCATCAATAACATCACAGGCTCTTATAAGTCCTTCTTCGACCTCCTGCATATCAAGTGCCTTGGCAAGAAGGACATTATACTTTTTCGTCTGGTTCTCGTACTGGAAGTCAAGATAATTTGACAGTATACCCTTCAGGTCCAATGTTTCCGGCCTGCCACGCACTATCGCCAGCATGTTTACACCGAAGGTATCCTCAAGCTTGGTTTTCTTATAAAGGATATTTGTTATCCTGTCGATATCTGCATCCTTTTTAAGTTCAAGAACTATTCTCATTCCGTCCTTGTCAGACTGATTTGAGATATCGACGATTTCCGTGATTTTCTTTGATTCAACAAGTGCAGCTACATCCTCAAGAAACTTTCCGATGCCCGCACCTATCATCGTATATGGTATCTCCGTGATGACCAGCTTATCCTTATCCGTCTTCCGACGTCCGAGTTCAACCTCAACCTTGCCGCGAAGCTTCAGCTTGCCGACTCCGGTCATATAGATGCTCTGAATTTCTGACTTATTGGCTACTATTCCGCCTGTCGGAAAATCAGGTCCCGGCAGTATACGCATAAGTTCCGGTATAGTGATGTCGCGATTTTTAATATATGCAATACATGCCTCGCATACCTCTCCAAGATTATGAGGAGGAATGCTGGTACTCATGCCAACTGCGATTCCGTCTGCACCGTTAATCAGGAGATTCGGAACTCTTACCGGAAGAACCTCAGGTTCGACAGTATCTCCGTCATAATTCGGTACATACTCAACTGTTTTATCAAGATCCTTCAGGTATACATCTTCTGTGAATTTCTGCAGTCTTGCCTCAGTGTATCGCATAGCTGCAGCACCATCACCCTCGATAGAACCGAAGTTGCCATGTCCGTCTACCAGCGGCATTCCCTTCTTCCATGCCTGACTGAGCACGACAAGCGTCTCATATATGGATGAGTCTCCGTGCGGATGATATTTACCCATAGCATCACCGACGATACGTGCTGATTTTTTATGCGGCTTGTCATGAGTTGTTTTAAGCTCGCTCATATCATACAGTACTCGTCTCTGCACCGGTTTTAACCCATCCCTTGCATCAGGAATAGCTCTCGAAGTGATAACACTCATAGAATAATCGAGGTAGCTCTTCTGCATTTCCTCGCCATATTCTGTTTTAATGATTTTCTCCATTATGCATCAATCTCCGCTTCATTAGCATGTTCGTAAATGAAATCGCGACGCGGGCCTACATCATTGCCCATAAGCATCTCCGTGACTTCATTGGCAAGCAGTACATCTTCTATCTCCACCTGCTTCAGCCGTCTGTTTTCAGGATCAAGAGTCGTCTCCCACAGCTGATCAGCGTCCATTTCACCCAGACCCTTGTATCTCTGCAGCTGGAAGTTTCCCTTGTGTGTCTCACGGTATTTCTCAAGCGCTTTGTCATCATAGAGATACTCACTCTCACCTCTTGCCGGAATCGCTTTATACAGAGGTGGCTGTGCGATATACACATGACCTTCCGTGATAAGTTCCGGCATAAACCTGTAAAGAAAAGTCAGAAGCAATGTATCGATATGACTGCCGTCAACATCAGCATCAGTCATAAGGATGATCTTATTGTACCTGAGCTTGCTGATATCAAAATCGTTGCCGTATCCCTCTGAAAAACCGCATCCGAATGTATTGATCATCGTCTTAATCTCTGCATTTCCGAGGACCTTATCCATCGAAGCCTTTTCAACATTCAGTATCTTACCCCTTATAGGAAGTATAGCCTGGAAACGTCGCTTTCTGGCTGTCTTGGCTGTACCTCCCGCAGAGTCTCCCTCGACGATAAAAATCTCACATTCCTCCGGATTTCTGGATTCACAGTTTGCAAGCTTTCCGTTGGAATCAAATGTAAATCTGCTCTTTGAAAGCATATTCGTCTTAGCCTTTTCCTCTGCCTTACGGATCTTTGCTGACTTTTCGGCGCAGCTGATGATAGCCTTCACTGTCTCGACATTTCTGTCAAAATATCTGGTCAGTTCCTCACCGACTACATTGGTAACAGCTTTGGTGGCATCAGCACTCGCCAGCTTTGTTTTGGTCTGACCCTCAAATATAGGATTCTTGTGCTTTATAGCTATGATCGCTGTCATACCGTTTCTGGTATCAGGTCCTGTAAACGGAACATCCTTTTCCTTGATGATTCCGAGATCTCTGGCATATGTATTGAGTGTTTGTGTAAACCTGGTCTTGAATCCGGTAATATGCGTTCCGCCCTCCTGAGTGAATATATTATTACAGAATCCAAGGATATTCTCTTCAAATGCGTCCACAAACTGAAATGCTACCTCGACCTCTACTTCATCGGATATTCCCTTAAAATGTATCACCGGACTTACTATTGATTTACCTGTATTAAGCTCCTTAACATATGCCGTGATTCCTTCCGGCTCATGGAAATCTACTTTTTCTTCTTCTCCGTGCCTTTTATTCTCAAAATGCAGAATCAGCTCAGGATTAAGATAGGCAGTCTCGTGCATGCGCGATTTCAGCCAGTCTGCACGGAATTTTGTCTTTTCAAATACAGTATCATCAGGAATAAAATTAATCATAGTTCCTGTTTGTTTTGAAGTCCCTATCTCAGGAAGAAGGCCCTTTTCGAGCTTTGTCGTTGGTTTGCCTTTGGAATAAGTATCCCTGTATACCTTTCCGCCCCGTGATATCTCTATTGTAAAACTGTCTGAAAGTGCATTAACGACAGATGATCCGACGCCATGCAGACCACCCGATGTCTTATATGCCTTATTATCAAATTTTCCTCCCGCATGAAGAGTAGTCATAACTACTCGCTCCGCAGACACTCCCTTGGCATGCATCTCAACCGGGATACCTCGTCCGTTATCCCTTACTGTACATGACCCGTCAGCCTCAAGAATGACCCATACATCACTGCAGTGACCTGCCAGATGCTCATCTACTGAGTTATCCATGATTTCATAAATAAGGTGGTTAAGACCCTTCTGACCTATACCGCCTATATACATTCCGGGTCTTTTACGTACAGCCTCCAGTCCTTCAAGGACAGTTATGCTGGACGCATTATATGTATCTTTTGTCATCTGTTTCCTCCAAGATATAGTGCATACAGAGTCATTATACATCAATAAATTGCGTATTTCTATCTTTTTTTCAATTTCCTGTTCAACTGCTAACCGGACGGAATTTCCTATTATAAAAGAGGCCGGCGCTTCAGCACCGACCCCTTCTTATATCCCTGTATTCTCATGTATTCTGATTATTTCTGACTTGTAACTTTCTTCTTAATTATCAGAAGTGTCAGAATTGTAAGAACTATTCCGATGAGCAGACAGATGACTGCATTCTGTACGAAGCCTGCGATTATATACATCACAAAGGAAATCGCTGCAACTGTAATCGCATACGGAAGCTGTGTTGAAACGTGGGTAACGTGCTCACACTGAGCTCCTGCCGATGACATGATTGTCGTATCGGAAATCGGTGAACAGTGATCGCCGCATACAGCACCTGCAAGACAGGCAGAGATACCGATTATAAGAAGCGGTGAATCTGCCGGGAACATAGCTGTAACGATCGGAATGAGGATTCCGAAGGTACCCCATGATGTACCTGTCGCAAATGCAAGGAAGCATCCTACCAGGAAGATAACTGCCGGAAGGAGACTGAAGAGACTTGCTGCAGCTCCTGCCATCAGACCGCCGATGAACTCACGTGCACCGAGAAGTGTTGTCATGTTCTTAAGCGTAACTGCAAGTGTAAGGATAGTAATCGGAGGAACCATTGCGAAAAAACCGTTCTTTACGCAGTCCATCGCCTCCTTGAAGCTTGCAGTTTTTCTGATGAGAACATATATAACTGTGAATACCAGAGCGATGATACCGCCCCACGGAAGAGCTACGAATGCATCTGTATCACCGAATGCACCGATCAGATTATTGAAATTTCCTGATTCTGCATCAAAGAAACCGCCTACATACATCATACCGATAGTACATGTGATAACAAGCACAACTACAGGAATAATCAGATCGATGAGCTTACCCCTTGTACTGATCTTAGTTTCCTCTGCATTGTCCAGTCCGCCGAGATTTCCCTTGGCTGCCTCGTCCTGATATTTCTTCATTGTACCGTAGTCAAAATTCATGATACCGATTGCAATAACGAAAACCAGTGTGAACAGTGAATAGAAGTTGAACGGGATAGCTCTGATGAAAAGCTGGATTCCGCTGAGTCCGCAGTCAAGATCCTCTGCTGTTGATGAAACTGCTGCTGCCCATGATGAGATAGGAGCAATCATACATACCGGAGCGGCTGTAGCATCGATAAGGTATGCCAGCTTCTGACGAGAAATCTTATGTGAATCAGTAACAGGTTTCATAACTGCTCCGACTGTAAGGCAGTTGAAATAATCGTCGATGAAAATCAGAACACCGAGCACGAATGTTGCAAGCATTGCACCGACCTTGGTCTTGATGTGAACTGCCGCCCATTTGCCAAATGCTGCCGATCCGCCGGACAGATTGACAAGCGCAACGATGATACCGAGGATAACGAGGAAGATGAAGATACCTGCATTATCTGCAACTGCCGGCACAAGTCCGTCATTTACCAGAGTATCAAGTGCCACTACCGGCTGGAAGTTTGCAACAAAGAGTGCACCGATGACACCACCGATGAACAGGGCGCTGTACGCTTCCTTGATGATGAGTGCCAGACCGATTGCAATAATTGGCGGAACCAGCGCCCAAAATGAATTCATAAACATAACATTTCCTCCTTAAAATATAGCATATCGTTTTCGATATGCCCGCGCTGAGCGCGGTCGCTTCTGCGACAATTTCATCTCACGCGAATGCGCAAAAAAAATTGTCATGATAGTCTATCATGACAACTCGTTATTACGATATTTATCATGACAGCTCTCCGCCCAAATAATACGAGCGACAGTGCACAGGATATTATCCCATGTCCCAGGTAATAAACCTTCAGGATGATTTACTCCTTCGGCGACATCCCCTTTCACTTCACGGTCCTGTCCGTCTGCTGAAGCTACTCTTGTCAGTCGCAACCTCTATCAATTGCTTTAATTATAATTTATATTGCACAAAAGTCAATATGATTTTTGGTTATTTTGACGGAAGTCCGTCCCAGGCTCCTGTTTCATCTACACGATATCCGTCCGAAGTAATAGTATCTATCAGACATGCTCCAGTCTCTATGTCCAGGCAATACCACTTATCATCTACGAACTGCCACCCTTTAAGTATTTCACCCTTGTTATTCTTCAGAAACCAACTGCCGTTTTCATAATACCATCTGTTTGTCCTCAGCTGCTCGATGATACCCTCATCAGCCTGATACAGCTCTGACTCGTACGTGCGTCCGGCCTCATCTGTCACAGTGAATTTATAGCTTCCCGGTCCGGTATTTTTTATTAACCCTGTAAAATCATGTGATGTTTTACCGCTTGCCATGCTGATCCTGCCTCCTACCTTGAAGCTGCTTCCCTTATAAAGCTGAAGCTTGATCTTGCTGTCTGTACTGTCCCACTCTGCTCTGATACCATAATTATCATCATCCCACCAACAGTCGGCATATACTGCAGACACAGAACCTATGACCAGCACTGCTGCCGCCAATATACATCCTATAATCTTTTTTATCGTCATTATGCTCTTCTCCATAATTTTCCGGACAAGCTTACTCGTCTATTCACTCCTTAAAGCATCTATCGGATTCATCCTTGCGGCACGGCTGGCCGGCATATATCCGAAGGCAAGACCTATTGCTACAGATACTCCGAATGATACTATAATTGCCATCATAGTCGGCGGAGCTGATACTCCTATCAGGCTTCCGATAAATGTTGACATAAATCCTCCAACTATGATACCCACTATTCCTCCGAGTACACTGGTCACCGCAGCCTCAATTACAAATTGCTGCATGATAGCTCCTCTTCTTGCACCCAGCGCCTTTCGTATTCCTATCTCTACAGTTCTTTCAGTTACCGATACCAGCATGATATTCATAACCCCGACACCTGCAACCAGCAGTGATATCCCTGCTATTCCTCCAAGCATGAGACTCATCATCGTTATCATCTCATTCAAAGAATCCAGAAGTTCACTCATTGCAGTCACCGTATAGAGATTATCATTCTTATAAGTTTCCTCCAGAAAGTCTTCCAGCATTTCCACTGCCCGGGACAATGCTTTTGTGTCTGCAACCGCAAATGTATAATCTGACGGTATATCACTTCTGCTCATCTTCAGGGCAACTGAATACGGTATCAATATAAAATCATCTTTTCCGCCTTCTTCCAGACTGCCTTCGTCCTGTCTTCCCACAACCCCTATCACGGAAAATGCTGACCCGTTGATCTTGATTTTTTCTCCCAGTGCCGCATCTGCACTTCCAAAATATTCACATGCATCATACAGTCCTATCACAGCTGCCTTCTGTCTGGTTTCGATATCCGAATAGCTGATAAACCGTCCTGCGTCCAGATCATAAGCTTTCATCAGCTGATATTCCTCACTGATGCCTGTTATTTCTGTCGCGCTGAGCTGTGAACTTCCGACCTTTGCCTGTCCGCTTATGCGAACTACCGGAGTCATCTGTATGAACATATCTCTGTGTTCATCATAAAAATCATACATCTGCCCCTCAGTCACGTATCGTGTGGAAATATTGACCAGGTTGACATTGATCTGATTAGTCCCCATACCTGTAAAGCTGTCTGTCATAAATGACATATATCCGTTGACCAGACTGACAAGTATGATAACTGATGCTACTCCTATGATGATTCCAAGCATCGTCAGAAATGATCTCATTTTATTTCCCCAGATACTTTTTAATGCGAGGCTAAATGATTCTCTCATAATCCTCTGCCTTTCCGTCGTAATCTATCCTGCCATCAGTGATTCTTGCCACTCTGTTTGCCTGAACCGCTATCGAATTATCATGAGTAATCATGATAACTGTGTTGCCTTCTTCATTCAGCTGTCTGAAGAACTCAAGTATCTGTCTGCCCGTGTTCGAATCAAGTGCTCCTGTAGGCTCATCAGCAAGAAGCAATGACGGATTGCCCGCCAGTGCCCTTGCAATGGATACCCTCTGCTGCTGTCCTCCCGACAGCTGATTGGGATAGTTATGACGTTTTTCTTCCAGGCCTACCTTTTCCAGCGCTTCCAGTGCTTTGTCTGTTCTTTCTTTTCTTCCGATGTGGGCATACAGCAGCGGCAGTTCCACATTTTCCTGTACATTAAGCTTTGGCAGCAGGTTGTATTGCTGGAATACAAATCCTATCATTCTGTTCCTTATATCTGCCAGCTGGTCATCATTCATCAGTTCTACGTTCTCTCCGTCCAGCAGATATGTTCCGGAAGTAGGTACATCAAGTGCCCCTATGATATTCATCATTGTGGATTTTCCGGAACCTGATTTTCCGACTATCGAAAGAAACTCTCCTCTTTCTACAATCAGATTGATTCCGTCATTGGCTTTGATCATTTCTCCGCCCATCTCGTAATACTTACATATATCATGCATTTCAATGAGCAGTCTGTTGTTTGTATCCATCATCGGCCTCCACGTGCGTTATTTCCTGCGCGGTTTTCTCCGGATCTGTTTCCGTCGCCTGACCGGTTTGCACCTCCGGGCTGCCCGCCCGACATACCTGCGCCGGGCATTCCTCCTCCCGGCATAGCTCCGCCCTGCATTCCTCCGAACATTCCGAATCCGGCTGAATCCGAAGTCTCTGGAACATAAACCTCATCGCCCTCGTTAAGTCCACTGATTATCTGAACATAGTCTTCATTAGTCAGGCCTGTTTCAACTTCTACAGCCCTGAATCCCGCGGGAACTACACCTATCTGTTCCGTAACCGATTCATCTCTTACATACACCTTGTTTCCACGCATCAGTGAATCTGCCGGAATGACCAGAGCTTCCTTTGCCTCACCAAGAACTATATATCCGTCCACATTCATTCCCGGAAGAAGCTCGTATGTTTCATTCATCGTGACTGTGACAGGATATGTCGAGACTCCGTTCTGTGCGGTGCTGACCAGGCTGACATTTGTAACCTTACCATAGAACTCCTCACCTTCAAACGCATCAGCCTCAACACGCACATCCTGTTCCACCTTTACATTTCTCACATCCAGTTCATCAACCGACATCTCAAATGTGTACTGGCTCATGTCATATACAACTGCCAGAGTGGTGCTGCCGCCCTGATTTCCGGAACTGCCTATCTTATCTCCGACCTTATAAGTCTTGGTTATCACGATCCCATCAACCGGAGACGTGATGGTATATTCGTCATAGAGCTCTGAGGAAGAATCGACCTTCTGCTGTGCACTTTCCATTTTTTCTTCTGCATTATCCACTGCATCCTTGTAAGTGCGGATGAGCTTTCGCGCGCTGTCCTCTGTCATCTTGAAAAGCGGAGTGCCCACAGAGACATAATCCCCCTCATGAACCAGCAGTTTTTCCACTTCCACATTGCCGCTGATATCACAGTTCAGTTTTGTATCTGTCCATGCTTCAAATGTTCCCGTCCCGGCAGAAGTAAAATCCCCTATCTGAGCAGTTGCCGTCATTTCCTTCGTAAGTCCTCCCGGGTTACTTACCGCCAGGGTTACATATCTTACGATTGCACCGCTTTCCAGCACCTCGTCCATATTGCTTACCGAATAAACACTGGCACCGATCTGTTCCTGCATATCAGTGAGTGTAAGCACCGCCCCTGCACCTCCTCCGATATGCACTGCCTCACCTGACAGAAACGGAACCTTAATCTTCATCTGCTGTTCGTTATACAGATCCCCGATCTGAGTATTTGCTCCTACCTTATCTCCCGGTTCAATATATAGCTTAGTGATATACCCGGCCCTTTTGGATTTATAAGTATCATCACTGTACTCTTCAAGAGCTTTTTCATAATCCTTTGTGGCATCCTCGTAGCTTATTTCAGATCGTTCAAGAGAATTTCCCGCACTCTTAAGCTCTGATTCCATTGAACTTGCATCTATCCTGTACAGTACCTGCCCTTCCTTTACAGAATCACCTTCTTCAAACCCTGCTTCGATAATTTCGCCTGCTACAAGTGAAGTGATATTATAGGTGTTTTTTGCAGCAATAGTACCTGAACTGCTTATCTCTGAGGTAAGATCTGCTTTAGTAACTTTTGCGGTACTGATCTCACTCTCAGTCTGTGCGCCGCCCCTGTTGAAAATATTTTTTACTTTATTTTTTCCGCTTGTATTTGCCCACACTATCGTTCCCGCAACTGCAACTATCAATACTCCTGCTATACTTCCAAGTATGATTTTCCTTTTTCTGTTCATTACCGATATCTCCTGTGCGGCTGTAAACTGCCTGTACTCTTGTACATCTGAGCTACTGTTTCCGGCATCAGCCTGTCTTATCACTCTTTACCTGTATATCACATTTTAATTACTGTATATGTAATCAACTACCGTACCCGCATATTCACCTGATCCGGTATCATCTGCCACAGTAAAGATAAGTGTGACCTTCTCGCCCACCTTGCAGCTTCCGTAGATCGAGAATGCAAACTGCATATCATTAGTAGTAAGCTTGTATATATTACCGTCATCCATCTCAACACCTGACGGTGTAAGTGTATCTGCACCGGAGTAATAAACGGATATGATTTCCCCGTGATAAGCAGATTTTCCGCCGCGTTCCCGCGAACCGTCACATGAATAAGCCCAGACTGTCTTTGCAGTTGCATTGTAATATACGACTGCACCCTCTCCATTAATCTCGTTCTTAAGTGAATCATATGAAGACAGTTCACCGTTGATATATACACTGCCGTCATTGATAGCAAACGGAACAAACTGATTAAGGCTTGATACTCCTGATGCTCCGTGGAAGAATTTTGGACCCTTGAGAGATGTATCTGTTGCAAATGAGGTTGCATTCACTTCCCCGTCACTTCCCAATGTTCCCCCGAGTACTGTTACATAGTCTTTATTGTCCCTGGTCTTGCATCTCAGAAGATTATAAAAAAGATTCACACAGTCTGAGGCCGTCAGCATATCAGTGACACCTTTTTCTACATTCTCGATGATAGCAAGCGCGCCTGACTTTGCATGACGCATATTATACTGATCTCCCTGGAAATCCTCGCTTGTATATCCCAGAAGTCCCAGCAATCCCTTCTCTGCTTCACCAAGTGTCACCGGCTGATCCGGTCTGAACTGTCCTCCGAGAAATGCCGTCATCCAGCCATGCTCCGCACAGAGTTTTATTGCTGATGCATATTCATTTCCTGACTGAACATCAGGGAAAACTGAAATATTGCTTGTAGTCGTGACTATATCTCTGTATTCTGACGCATGTATGAGCATCCTGGCAAATTCGGATCTTAAGACATATCTGTTCATGTCTTCACCTGTATTCATTATTCCGGCAACCCCGACGACCTTACTTCGCAAATCAAAATTATTGCTTGCATATGCCGGCATCTCCATGATTCCGGTCATAATCACTATCGAAAGCAGCCCTGCTGCTATTCTTTTTAAGAAACCTTTCACTTCTATCTCTCCTCATATCAAATCGGCAATACAGCAGATATGCTGAACATCCCCTCTTTACCGCATGCAGCCGATATCTCTCCATCGCAGTTATTGACTATTGCCTGTGCTATAGAAAGGCCCAGTCCGTTTCCTCCGGTCTCTGAATTTCTGGATTCATCCGTACGATAGAATCTGTCAAAAAGATGCTTCAGCTTCTCTTCCGATAATGCTTCCACCACAGAATTATTTACAGTAAGTATGACTGTTTTCTTATCCCGCTTAAGCTTTATAAATATCTTTCCATTATCGGGAGTATATTTCACGGCATTGTCCATAAGTATGGAAACAAGATTTCTTATGTCTTCCTCCGGTCCTTCCAGCTCAACTCCGGTTTCCACCTCGTATTCATAATTGATTTTTTTCGTATCTGCGAGCGGGGCAAATTCCCGTACTGCATTTCTGACCACATCTGAAACGGAGAAAACTTTTTTGCTTGAACTGTTATCATTTTCCTCCATCCTTGAAAGGCTGATCATTTTATTGGTCAGTTCTGTGAGTCTCCCTATCTGGACTCTGATGTCATGGATACTTTCATTTTCACCGATATCATCAGCAAGCAGATCTGCATTCGCATTAATGATAGTAACCGGAGTTTTGATCTCATGTCCTGCATCCGTGATGAATCTTCGCTGACTTTCATAACTGTCCTTAATCGGCTTAACAAGCTTTTTGGATACAAACATCATGATGATAAATACTAACAGACATCCGCACACTCCGATTCCTATACTGATACACATAAACCAGTAAAATGCGTCCAGCTTACGTCCGCAGTCCAGAAACATGATCCTCGTCATTCCGTTTTCTGCAATCTTTTTATATCTGAATCCTTCTACAAAACCTCTTTTCTTATTACTGCCCAGCGCTTTTTCCAGATAAGTATCTGCTGAATCATCATTTACAGAGATGATCCGGGATACATCTGATTCTATCAGTTCTCCGTTTTCATCTGCCAGCACTGTGAAAAATCTGGATTCGTACGGAACCTCCGGACTCATTTCTCCCGGAAACATCGGATTTCTTCTGTCAGACATTTTCCTGTTTGTTCTGTCCTGAGCCTTCCTGTTCAATTCATGAAAACCGCCTTTAGGTGCGTCCGCCCGATTATCCTTTACCTGGTTTGTATCGTCTTTATTCTCATTTCCAAAGAAATCAGCATCAGGTTTAGACAGCATATCTATTACTGCATCCGCATCAGATACAACTACCGAATAATTAAGGATGTTCATGGTGACAAGAAGGAGCGTCATCAAAGCAACTGTCGCAACAGTAGCGATAATAACTATCTTTTTTTTTAGTTTATTGATCTCTTTCATTTTTCAATGTGTACCCCGCATTTCTCAAAGCTTTTATTACAATGTCTGAATTAAGCTCATTCAGTTTTTTTCTGAGATTGGATATATATACCCAGACATTATTTACTTCAACATCACTCTCATATCCCCAGATTCTTTCTATGAGACTGTCTGTTGACAGCACGTGATTTGGATTCATCATAAAGTATTCCAGCATCTGATATTCCTTACTGCTGAGTCTGCATTTTCCTGAATCAGTTGAAAGTTCATATGTCGCCCTGTCAAGAGTGACATTACCGAATAGAATCTTTGAATCAAGTTCTGCTTTGCTTCTTGTTACCAGTCTTATGCGTGCAAGCAGTTCCCTGGAATCAAACGGCTTGGCGATATAATCATCTGCACCGCTGTCCAGTCCGAAAACCTTATCCTCTACCTCGGATTTGGCTGTCAGAAGTATGATCGGAGTCGTATTCCCCTCCTGCCGTAATCTTTTCAGAACAGTCAATCCGTCCAGTTTCGGCATCATGATATCAAGCAGAACCGCATCATAATTGCCATCCTGAACAGATATCAATGCATCCTCACCGTTAAATACTGAATCAACAGTAAAATTTGCTTTTTCAAGCAGCTTTTTCAGAACTTTATTTAATGCTTTCTCATCTTCAGCAATCAGAATTCTCAACTTACTCACCTCTTTTTTCAGCATTGTAACAATACAAACTTAAATCAAACTTATAAATATGTAATATAAAATGTGCCTGACAGGATCAATGTCCTGACCGGCACATTTGATTAAACTATATTATAACCACATCCATATGCGTTACATTATCTCAGATACTCACATGCTGCCAGAGCAGCCATTGCTCCATCCGCGCATGCTGTGGTAACCTGTCGCACTCTCTTGGATCTGCAGTCTCCTGCTACGAAGATACCGGGAGTTCTGGTTCTGCAATCCTCACCGCTTTCGAAATATCCGTAACTATTGAGCTCTGCAAGCTCAGCGTAAGGTTCGTTCTGAGGAATCAGCCCTATAGCAACGAACATCCCATCGCATTTGATGACACGTTTTTCTCCGCTCGTCTTTCTTTCGATCTCGACACCTGCGAACGCTCCGCGTTCTCTGATAAGTGCAAGTATTTTTGTATCTGTATAGGTTATGACATTGTCATGCTTAAACAAATCCTCCTGGAGCTTCTTGTCTGCTGTAAATTCCGGAAGATCCTGAAGCATGATGACCTTTTCACATTTTTCTGCCAGAAGCACTGCCTCGACAAATGCTGAGTTGCCTCCGCCTGCTACACAAACGGTCTTTCCCTTATAGAAATCTCCGTCACACACTGCGCAGAATGAGATACCTTCGCCAACCAGTTCATCCTCTCCTTCAAGACCAAGCATGCGATGCTTCACACCTGCAGCGATGATAACTGTGCGTCCCTCGAAGCTTGAACCTTCTATAGTCTCAACGATTTTCTTCTCTCCTTCGTCCCTGACTGCGCATACTTCTTCAAGTTCCACATCAGCACCCTGTGACAGTATCTGCTCGAAAAATTTGTCTGCAAATTCGTTGCCGCTTATTACAGTATGGCTTGGAATATTCTCAACCCTCGGTGAATATGTGATTTGTCCGCCGAATCCTGCTTTTTCTATAACAAGAACTGATTTTCCGTTTCTGAGGCCATAAAGGGCCGCAGTCATTCCTGCCGGCCCTCCGCCTACGATTATAATATCGTACATACTTTTCTCCAAATCCTTATCATGCCTTAACTGAAGTAAGATAACCCTTGATATCTGATACACCGCGGAACTTTTCAAATGAATCACCGCTTACCATAACAAGTGTCGGTGCCTGCTTGACGCCATATTTCTCAACGAGGTCCGGATGCTCCTCGGCAATCATCTTTACATAAGGTATTCCTGCCTTGTCAAGAAGAGCTGCCGCAAGCTTACAGTTAGGACATGTCGGTGTTGCAAAAAGAATATTCGGTGTGTCTGCCTTCTCAATAATCGGTTCAGATACAACCGGCTCTTTATCTGCATTTTCCCTTACAGCCTTGATTCCGTCCATATTAGGACCTGTATGAGTAAGCTTTGATCTTCCTATATCGTAAAGTGCACGATCCTTGAACTCCTGTGCCTTACCGTCATTCCAGTTTTGAACCGGACGGTAGTATCCTGTGATACGGCTATATACCTCTGCCGGCTTTCCGCAAATCGGACATGTGAACTGTTCGCCCGAGAGATATCCGTGATCCTTACATACTGAATATGTCGGACTCATGGTGTAATACGGAAGCTTATAGTTCTCTGCTATCTTTCTTACCAGATTTGCCGCTGACTTCCAGTCCGGAAGCTTCTCTCCCAGGAATGCATGGAATACTGTTCCGGATGTATAAAGTGTCTGCAGCTCATCCTGAATATCAAGTGCCGAGAAGATATCCTCTGTATAACCTACAGGAAGATGGCTTGAGTTTGTATAGTAAGGCGTTCCGTTCTCATTTGCTGTGATGATATCAGGGTATTCTTCCTTGTCATGCTTTGCAAATCTGTATGTCGTTGATTCAGCCGGTGTAGCCTCAAGATTATAGAGGTCACCATACTTCTCCTGATAATCAGACAGCTTCTCACGCATATGGTTCAGAACTTCGATTGCAAACTCCTGTGCCTCTTCATGAGTAAGATCCTTCTTCAACCACTTGGCATTAAGGCTGGCTTCATTCATTCCGATAAGACCGATGGTTGAGAAATGATTGTCAAATGTTCCCAGATAGCGCTTTGTATATGGATAAAGTCCGGCATCAAGAAGCTTTGTGATGACTGTACGTTTTGTCTTGAGTGAACGTGCTGAGATATCCATAAGTCTGTCAAGACGTGCATAGAAATCAGCCTTGTCAGCTGCCTGATAAGCTATTCTCGGAAGGTTGATGGTAACAACACCTACTGAACCTGTTGACTCTCCGCTTCCGAAGAAACCTCCTGATTTCTTTCTGAGCTCTCTGAGATCAAGACGAAGTCTGCAGCACATAGAACGTACATCGCTCGGCTCCATGTCTGAATTGATATAATTTGAGAAATACGGTGTTCCGTATTTGGCTGTCATCTCGAAAAGAAGCTTATTATTTTCAGTCTCTTCCCAGTTGAAGTTTCTCGTAATTGAATATGTTGGTATCGGATACTGGAAGCCACGTCCGTTGGCATCACCCTCGATCATAGTCTCGATAAATGCCTTGTTGACCATATCCATCTCTTTCTGGCAGTCACCATAAGTGAAATCAAGTTCCTTGCCGCCTACGATGGCATTGAGGTTCTTCATATCTCCAGGCACTGTCCAGTCAAGTGTGATATTGGTGAACGGAGCCTGAGTACCCCATCTTGAAGGTGTATTGACACCGTAAATGAATGACTGAACACACTGTTTTACTTCTTTATATGAAAGATCATCGATCTTTACGAACGGAGCAAGATATGTATCGAATGATGAAAATGCCTGAGCGCCTGCCCATTCATTCTGCATGATGCCCAGGAAGTTGACCATCTGATTGCAGAGTGTTGAAAGATGATTTGCAGGACTGGATGTGATCTTGCCGGAAATACCGCCGAGACCTTCCTGAATAAGCTGCTTTAATGACCATCCTGCACAGTATCCTGTAAGCATGGAAAGATCATGGATATGGATCTCTGCCTTTCTGTGAGCATCTGCAATCTCCGGATCATAAACCTCTGACAGCCAGTAATTGGCTGTGATAGCTCCTGAATTTGAAAGGATAAGTCCGCCTACAGAATATGTCACTGTTGAGTTTTCTTTAACTCTCCAGTCATTAATCTGAAGATAATTATCTACAAGATCTTTATAGTTAAGAGTTGCCGCCTTGACATTACGAATCTTCTCACGCTGTCTGCGATAAAGGATATAAGCCTTTGCAACATCTGAATAACCTGCTTCTGACAGAATCTTCTCGACGCTATCCTGTATATCCTCGACACCGATCAGACCATCCTTGATCTTTGACTCAAAATCTGCACATGTTCTGAGTGCAAGCATATCCATAATACTCGGATGATACTCTCTTCCCTGAGCATCAAATGCTTTCTGGATAGCGGCACTGATTTTAGCAACATTAAAATCAGCAACCTTTCCGTCTCGTTTAATTACCTGATACATAACGCCCTCCGTGTTTTATATTATCGTTCGGTTACTCCATCTCCGAGCGATGAGTGAAAAAAATTCGGATACCTTCCGTATCCGAATCAAATATAACATCATGTATTTTTTTAGTCAATATATTGCGAGAATGTTTTTACAAAACACAATATATAGTGTTTGCCTGCTAAACTGCTTTAGTCAACTCCTCTCAGCTCCGCTGATTTCACGAAAGGCCTTATAATATCAAGATATCTGCGCATTTCATCATTCTCCGGTGCCGACAGACCGCCAAAGTGAACTGTATCCCTATCTGTGAATTTCTGAATAAAATACTTCCCGGCTCCCTGTATCATTTCACCTATACCCCGAAATGATTCCTCATCATGAAGCTCTCTGACACAGGTCGTCCTGAACTCATATTCCAGTCCGCTTTCCATTATCAGCCTGATGCTCTTCTCAATATCAGCCGTGTCAAACTTCTCAAATCCGACAGTCTGCGCATATCTGTCACGTGAATTCTTGACATCCATAGCTATATAATCAGCAAGCTTCTCATCTATGATCAGCTTAAGCATCTCCGGATGATTGCCGTTGGTATCCATCTTGGTCTTATACCCCAGCGCCCTGATATCACGTAAAAGCTGCGGAAGCTCTTTATTGAGCATAGGCTCGCCGCCGGTGACTGCGACACCCTCTAAAAGTCCCTGACGTTTCCTGAGAAATGACAGCAGTTCTACGTCATTCAGCTCTGCCGGAGCACTTCCGTCGATCAGCTCCCAGTTATGACAGAACGGGCAACGGAAATCACACCATCCCAGAAAGATGGTACATGCTACTTTTCCCGGAAAATCCAGGAGTGTCATTTTCTGAAGTCCGTGAATAACCATTATTCTGCTTCTGCTGTCTGTCCGTTTTCTCCGGCCCTGATTTTAGCCAGTTCCTCCTCCTGGAGCACTCTGTAGGCAACCTTGCCGACCAGAGTCTTAGGCATCTCATCTCTGAATTCTATGTCATATGGCATTGCATACTTAGCGATATTCTTCCGACAGTAATCCATGATTTCCAGCTTTACTGATTCGCTCTTTTCAACACCCGGTTTAAGTGTGACAAATGCTTTGACCTTTTCCATTTTATAAGCATCCGGAACCCCTATTACACAGCTCATCTGCACTTTATCATGTGAATCAAGGATGTTTTCGATCTGTGCCGGATATACATTATATCCGGATGAAATAATCATTCTCTTGGCTCTTCCCTTGAAATATATGAAGCCTTCATCATCCATTACACCGAGGTCACCTGTATATACCCAGGTGAGTCCGTCGTCATGTTTACGAATCGTCTGCGCAGTCTCATCCGGATGATTCATATATTCCTGCATAACTGTAGGTCCGGCAAGAAGTATTTCGCCTTCTTCTCCGAACGGAAGTTCTTTATCTGTTCCCGGCTCCACGATCTTGATATATGTATCCGGGAACGGCACGCCTATGCTTCCTTCCTTGAACATATGCGGAGGAGTCAGACAGCACGCTGTAACAGTTTCTGTAGTTCCGTATCCCTCACGTACCTGTATGCATGCATTATGATCGTAGAGGAATTTGTCGAATTTCTTCTTAAGCTCTATAGACAGTGAATCTCCTCCGGAGAATACGCCCTTGAGTGAACTCAGGTCTGCGTTTTCCATTGACGGAAGTCTCAGAAGCGCTTCATATAATGTCGGTACTCCTGCGATAAAGTTGCAGCGGTATTTCACTATCTGCTTCGCATAAGTCTTGGCTGTAAATCTTGGGATGAGAATACAGCGTCCGCCCTGACTCAGCATAGTATGTATACATACTCCGAGTCCGAAACCATGGAACAGCGGCATAGCGGCAAGCATCTTGTCTCCTACCTTGAACATAGGGTTGGCCGCCATAACCTGAACTCCAAGTGCATTGAAGTTACCGTTTGAAAGCACTATGCCCTTGGTTGTACCTGTCGTTCCTCCTGAATACAGTATTACTGCAGGATCATCAGCCTTGCGTGATACACGATAATTGTAGAAGCATGCATTGCTCAGTCTCATGAATTCATTCCATCTGATAACAGGCGCATCCTTTGGGATCTTCTTTATCTTTCTTCCCTCTGTGAGCATGTATCCCGCTCTGATAGGTTTTGATAATTCGTCCTTGACACTGGCGATAATCATATTTACCACTTTTGTATTGTTGCGGACATTTTCAAACTTGTTATAGAACTGATCCAGCGTGATAGCCGTAACGGAATCTGATTCATTCAGGTAAAATTCTATCTCCTTTTCTGCTGAAAGAGGGTGAATCATGTTGCAGATTCCGCCGACCAGGTTAACAGCATAAAACATGTAAATCGCCTGAGGACAGTTCGGAAGAGCGATAGTAACCTTATCTCCGGCACGTATTCCTATAGTTTTCAGAGCCTTTGCACAATTATGGATTTCTTCAACCAGCCTGCCATAGGTAGTTGAACTTCCCATAAAATCAAAAGCAATACTGTTTGGATATTTTGATGCGATCATCTCTACCGCTTCAACCATAGAACCGTCAAAATATTCAAGTTCAAGCGGAATTCCCTCCGTGTGACCCTCCCAGGGCCTCTTTGCAGTTATTGTATCGTTTGTAAATTTCATCATTATACCTCTACATTCTCACCAAATGATTTTTCAAGAAGCTCCGGATTCTCCATAAGCTTCTTAACAATACTTATTGACTTTGCATAGTAATAACCGTCTGCTATTCTTTCATCTATTGTAATGCCAATATCAACGCTATCCTTCATTGTGACATTTCCCTGATCGTCGTAATAAGGGCGAAGTTTTCTCTCTCCGATTACAACAAAAAGTGATGTCGTTCCGCAGTTTGAAAGATGATGATACCCTGCCTGAAGCTTGATGGAGCCGAGATTTGAGAAAAATACCGATGCATAATCCGGATCACTGGCAATAAGGGAAGCAGGAATCCATCCGTGCCGGTCAAGAAATCTTATGATGAAAAACAGGAATTTTGTGAAAAATCTCGGAAATTTTTTAAATACTTCCATGAAATCATCTGTAGATTTCTCCTTGTTTTCTCCTCTCCTATCGCCGGCCTCATCGAATCTGACACGATGTATTTCATTGTAAATATCTTTTCTGATGGACTCCAGTGTAGTGTTTTCATCTACTTTGATAAATGTCAGACCTTCCTCGCCGTCGTCCTGAAACTCCCTTTTTACAACAAAGCCACTGCTGATTATGTCTCTTTGATAATAATTTTTATTTACGTAGAATCTGTTGAGCTTCGGTCTGAGAACTATCATTTTCATAACTGAAGCTACTATAAATTGGAACAGTTTATACTCAAACTCCGGACCTTCTGCATTCTTCTTATCCATATAGGCATCAACCGCAGTCAGATCGATCTGTTCGGAAATAAACGCTTCATTATCAGCTCTGTTTGGATAAATCATGGGCATGATAAGATGCATAGCATCACAGTCCCTGATCAATGCAGCATCAGGTCTGTCTCCCCATCTTTTTTTCTTATTTTCCATCTTTTCCCTCTTCCCCGTATCGTATTTATGAGCTGAACTACAGCCATATGAGGCATTCAGCCTGAATATCCGGGCATAAAAAATGCGGGTAACAGGACTTGAACCTGCACGGTCTCCCACAAGAACCTAAATCTTGCGTGTCTGCCAATTCCACCACACCCGCTAAGCTGCAAAAAGAAAGATTCCCGTATTCATGACGGGATATCGTGATACTACTGCCGGTGGCGGGACTCGGACCCGCACGCCATTGCTGACAACAGATTTTGAGTCTGTCTCGTCTGCCAATTCCGACACACCGGCTATCAAGGCTCTATCATTTTACTATAACAGAGCATAACTTTCAAGTTTTATTGCCTTTCCTATTGAAGTCATGAGGGCACTTTGATACAATATCTTGTAATAAGAATTCAAATAAGTACAAAATATCAGGAGGCAACTAATGGGACAGGTTTATATTAACACACATCCGCTGGTCCAGCATAAGATTACACTTTTAAGAGATAAGAACACAGGAACCAATGAATTCCGTAAGCTGGTCGGTGAGATCGGTATGCTGATGGGATACGAAGCTCTTTCAGATCTTGCTACAGAAGAGATTGAGATTGAAACACCAATTGAAAAATGCACATCTACCGTTATTGCCGGCAGAAAGCTTGCAATCGTTCCCATCCTTCGTGCAGGACTTGGAATGGTTGATGGTCTTTTAAACCTCGTTCCTACAGCAAAAGTAGGTCATATCGGTATGTACCGTGATCCAAAAACACATCTTCCTGTTGAATACTACTGCAAGCTTCCGAGTCCTATCGAAGAGCGTGTGATAGTTGTTACTGATCCTATGCTTGCTACCGGTGGTTCTGCAGCCGATGCCATCGACCAGATCAAGAAAAAAGGCGGAAAGAAAATCAAATTCATGTGCATTATAGCTGCACCGGAAGGACTCAAATTCCTCCAGGAAAAGCATCCTGATATTCAGATATATGTCGGACATCTCGATCGTCAGCTCAATGAGAACGCATACATCATGCCGGGTCTCGGAGATGCAGGCGACAGAATCTTCGGAACAAAATAAGATCTATGAACTATAAAAGCCCGGGGCATCTGCTCCGGACTTTTTTCTCACTTCTCTATAAATTCCTTGTCGAAATGAACATTAAGATGGTTATATGTCATCTCGAGACCATACTTCTTGAATTTCTCTCTGATTCGTTTATTTACATGCATTTTCGGCTCCCACCAGTTTTTCGCGGGTGTCCAGAAATACAGTGTATATTCTATGGAGCTCTCCAGATAATTCGTCAGGAAAACAAACGGTTTCGGATCAGCCAGTACAGCAGGCTCATCTGTCGCTGCCTCTATCAGTGCCTTCTCGACCAGATCTGAATCCGAATCATATGAAGCTGTTACCACTATCGGATTTCTCCGCAGATTTTTTCCATGGAAATTACATACTGCCTTTGAGCTGACATCCTTATTAGGAATGGAAATCACATAGTTATCTAAAGTTCTGATTGTTGTGTGAGTCAGATTCATACCTTCAACAAATCCCTCTGCCTCACCTACCATAATATAATCACCTATCTGGAAGATTTTTGAGGTCAGTATTTCAATTCCACCGGCCATGTTCCCCAGAATATCATTCAGTGCAAGAACGATACCCAATGACATTACCGATACAAGCGCAATTATAGACGCCGTATTGACTCCCAATGCCGAAGCCACAGTCATGATGATGAAAAAGATTATTATTACATCAGCAATTTTTTTAATTGCATTACCTACCTTGGGATTTGTATCGGGCTTAGTCAGAATTTTCTTCAGAATAAGATCGATGATGTATTTGATAACTACACCGATTATAAGAATCACTATCGCAAAAATGATATTTCCGATTTTAAATCCGGCTATTTCAAATTTCAAAAATTCTCCAAGATTAAACCCATTGGTAAGTTTGGGATCATTTGCCACATTTTCTAATGTTTCGGTAACCTTACTCTCCATCACTGTACCTCACTGCAGTTTTTTCAATGCTTTTTTATTATATCATACAAACTGATTCTGTCAGTCAAAGTCAGGAAAACTCCATCATATTTCAACCCGGTCCAGTACCTTCTTCATGTTGTTTCCGAGTATTTCTGTCAGCCACTCATCCGGCAGATCCATGGAAAGCAGTCTTCCAAGTTCCCATGCAACATCATGAACAACCGTATCTGTTCCGAAAACCAGCCTGTGATAATCGATATACTTCAGTGACTCTTCGACCGGAACCTCCGTTGTAAAACTTCCGCAGAATTCAAATATAACATTTGCATACTTCGGATCCTGTGCAATCCTCTCACACTGATGTCTGCCTTCAGTCGGCCCTCCCATATGTCCGATGATCCATGTCGCATCCGGATATTTCAATGCAAGCTCTGCAATATTGTCAGCCGACCCGAACGGATCTGCCCATGAATGAATCAAAATATAGAGCTTGTGTCTGTTTGCATATGCGAATATTTTATCAAGTCTGTGATCGCGTATATCGACACCGATATAGCCTGGAATCAGCTTCATCCCTCTGAAGTACCCGCCTGCAAAATATTCATCCAGCACTTCATCAGTATACAGCTCTGCATATATAGGATTGATGACCAGATTTCCGTGAAAACGGTCCTTACGGTTTCCGATTGCATTTTCAAGCTCTTTATTGCCTCTGATCGGTGAACCGAAAAGCTCGGATTCTGACTGCGAGCAGACCTCATCGATTCCGAAGCGCTCCATGTCTTCCTCGAATTCCCGTATCTGTCCGTCAAACTCATTGCACGGGATGACCCAGCTCCTTGCGAAAGGTCCGATGTGCGTATGCGCATCGATGACCAGCGTGTCCCTCACACCTTCACCGTTTATGAAACCGTTCCAGAATTTATTGCCTATCGTGTTTTCCACACTGCGCTTATTTGCTTGGGCAAAGCTTTTACCGGCTTCATTCAACAGTCCGGCAAATGTATCCCATGCCACTGCATCCATCTCGGTCTGAGAGATATGTGCATATGCAAGTCCGGCTATTGCAGCACCGTTATGACACCTTGCACCGAGTCCGAATACCATCCGTCCTTTTCCTGCCTGATCCTGTGTGATCTTTATTGCATCCCTCGTGTGAAGCCATGATGTGTCCATATATACATTATCCGTACGCGCCAGAACGCTGAGCATATGGGAAAACTGCCACCACATGACCTTACGGATGACAAAACTGATCTCGGGAAAATGTGCCGCTGCCACGACTATTGCTTCGAGATCCATGGCTGGTGCTCTGTCGGCTGCATTGATTACAGGATTAAGCTCTGTCACATCAACCAGTACTACCGGTCTGTATTTTCTGAACCTCTCCAGTACTCTTTCTATCTCCGCAACACAATATCTGTTGGTTTTGGGAAAAAGAACCAGACAGCTTACTTCTCCGGAAGCAAAATACTTCTCCACTGATTCGATCTCACCTTCCGCACACAGCATGCTCGGGTTAACGGCCAGTGCCGGTATGACCCTCTCTTTCGCCCCTGGTGTATTTTTTATATCCTCAATCAGATATCGGTTGCCGTGAACCGGATGAAGATCTCTGGCAAGATTGTGATATGTTACCACCTGACCGATACCCAGTCTGTCCATATCCGTGAGCAGCTCTTCAAGACTGCAGTAATCCGGTTTCTCATATGCTCCCGGACCATATGCGCCATTTACATTAATATAATAAGGACTCTTCATATCTCAGCCTTTCTGTATCATTTAGCAAACGGATCTGTCCAGACCGTTTTGCCGGTATACTCATGAGATGGTTTTCTGCCTTCAAGCACGCCGCATACCGCATGTGCCAAAGCCTCCTGCTCCACCTCTCCCGGATATACTGTAACATCCGCGATCCATCCGCATTTTTCTTTTATCATGTCCACGATATCATCAAATCTTACCAGCCCGCCTGTCAGGATTATCTCATCGACATCTCCGTCAAGCACCACGGCCATCTCTCCGATGGATTTGCATATCTGATATACCATCGAATTCCATATAATTCTTGCATATTCATCGCCGTCATTGATAGCTTCATGGATCTTATCCGCATCCGAGGTTCCGAAATGATTTACAAATCCTCCCGCTCTCGAGCACATGATTCTCATCTCGTCCACGGTATGTCCCTGATCAAGGTATTCAAGCACTCCCAGCACCGGTATGCTTCCGAGTCTTGTCGGAGTGAACGGTCCGTCACCGCCGGAGCCTTCGTTTGAATCAACCATCCTTCCGTGCTGATGTGCGGTTATGGTTATGCCTCCGTCGATATGACAGATGATAAAATTACAGTCTTCATACTTTCTGCCCTGTCTGCGGGCATAAGCCATTCCGACACCCTTCTGATTCAGCACATGCGTCTGTGCTTTTCTGTAGATTCCTTTGATTCCGGTGTATCTGGCGTAGTCACATAATTCATCGACATTGGTCGGATCGAGGGTGAACATCTGACCTCCGTATTCATTGCACAGTTCATATGCCAGCATGACTCCCAGCTTCGCCGGATGATCACTGCCTCCTACTGCAGCTGCAGTATCCCTGTACAGCTTCTCATCTATCGGCATGACGCCCGCCTTCTGCGTATACGCACTCCCGCCTCGCCCGACAAATACATCGACAGATGTGATTTCTATTCCGTGTTTTTTCAGCAGCTCCAGTATTAACTTTTTTCTGAAAGGAACCTGATCATTTACAGTCGGAAATGAAAGCAGCACCGGAGCATCATGGAAGATGCTTTCGGTAAACAAACATTCCCTGTCATCAAATACACTTATCTTGGTCGAAGTCGACCCCGGATTAATAACCAGTAATCTATGTTCAGCCATCTATGCTCCTTTGCTTATAAGTATCCGTCCTAAAACAATCCCAGAGATTTCATTATGAAAATACCTATCGTCATAGTTATCATTGATAATACCGTCTGAGTAACCACTATCTCCGACGCAAGTTCGGAGTCACCTCCATAAGCCTGAGCGAGTGTGAAAACAACGGTAGCTGTCGGACATATCAGATAGACAAGCAGTGCTGCAAATGCTTCTCCTCTGAATCCAAGCGCAATCAATACTATGCTGCCTATAAGAGGGAATACTACAAGCTTGATAAAATTTGTCCATATAAGTATTCCTTTATTGATTCCGACTTTTTTAAAATCGAATGAAGCACCGAGGGTCACCAGTGCCAGGGGAGTGCAGACACTTCCGAGAGTGGATATGCTCTTATGGATTGGTTCGGGAAACTGCGGACAATGATTAATCATAAGTATCACAGCCAGAATAGAGGCAATGATATATGAATTGGCAAATACATTTTTAAGCATCTTTTTTAAAGATAACTTTGTTCCGCTGTTTGATGCAAAGCAAAACGGAGACATAATATTGCATACCACTGCAAGCACTGCAACGACCAACGATGCATATACACTGCTTGTAACTCCGAAAACAGCACAAACTATCGGAGTTCCGATATATACATAATTTGATCTGCAGAGACTTACCGCTATGGTTCCGCGTTTATTTTCCTCTTTTGAAATCAAACGGGATATAATCAGTCCGGCTGCAAAGGTTGTAAGTATGATAACTACTTCTGCAATAACAACACTTATACCTTCATTAAAGTCAACCTTCTTGCAATATGTACCGGCAAAAACAGAACACGGCAGAAAAAGCCAGTAATTAAGCTTATTTGCCTGTTTGATAAAATCATGACTGATCATATGAATCTGCCCGAGAAAATACCCTACTGCCAGCATAATAACCAGCGGTAACGTGGTATTAACCGATGTGATAAAGTTTTGCATGCTGTCACTCCTTCGCCATCAACCTTTGAGCATCTCCGACACCGCCGTTCTTATCCTCTCACAGGCCTCAACAAGCTGCTCATAGGATGCAGCATAGGATATTCTGACATAACCCTCTCCCTCACTTCCGAATGCCGATCCCGGCACCGTCGCAATTTTTGCATTTTCAAGAAGATATTCAGACACCTGTGCAGATGACATCCCCAGTGACTTTATATTAAGCAGAATATAAAATGCACCCTTCGGGTCATTGCAGCTTATACCGTCTATCTCATTTAATGTCTTAACGAGATAATTCTTCCTGCGCTCGTATTCCCTGCGCATCAGCTCGACATCCTCATCACATTCATTAAGCGCCGTAACGGCAGCCTTCTGGGCAAAGGATGAAGCGCACACAGTATTGTACTGGTGTACTCTGACTGCCGCTGCGATAAATTCCTTCGGTGCGCACATATATCCGAGTCTCCAGCCTGTCATGGAATATGCCTTTGAGAATCCTCCGAGCTTCATGGTTCTTTCCTTCATACCCGGAAGCGATCCGATGCTCGTATGCTTTGCTCCGTCATAAACCAGATGCTCATATATCTCATCGGACAGAACGATAAGATCATGCTTTATGGCAAATGCTGCCACCTTCTCAAGTGTCTCTTTCGTAAACACTCCTCCGATCGGATTACTCGGATCAATGATGACGAGCATCTTCGTCCTATCCGTTACCAGCCCTTCAAGTTCATCGACATCTATCTGGAAATCGTTCTCCTCCCCGAGACTGTATGACACCGGATTCGCGCCAAATGCAGTCGGCACATGGATATAGTTAAGCCATACCGGATTCGGCACCAATACCTCATCACCAGGATCAAGGCATGCAAACATACAGTTCCATGTAGCCTCGCACACTCCGACTGTCACCAGAACCTCTGACGGATCATACTCCGTTCCGTTCTTTCTCTTTTCAAAATCAGCTATAGCTCTGCGAAGTTCCGGTGTTCCGTAATTCGATGTATAGAACACATTACCGTTTTCGATTTCCGTATATGCAGTTTCCTTAACCTTCTGCGGTGAATCAAAATCAGGTCTGCCTATCTCAAGATGAATTATCTTCTCTCCTGCAGCCTGCATTTTATTGGCTTTTTCAAGTATTGCCCTTATCCCTGAAAATGGAAGTGCATCCATTCTTTTTGCCGGTTTAAATTCCATGAATCTCTATTCCTTCCTGTCTGAATGCTTCACTGATCTTCTGAACAAATGCCAGAGCCTTCGGTCCGTCTCCGTGAACACAGAGTGTATCACCCTGTATTTCAAGCTCCTTACCCGACAGACCTGTTACTCTTCCTTCTTTTACCATGCGTATGCATCTTTCGATTGCGATATTTTCATCCGTGATCATCGATCCAGGCATACTGCGCGGTGCTAAAGAAAGATCATCCATCAGCGCCCTGTCCGCAAATATCTCCGATGCGACCTTGAGTCCCTCCGCCCTTGCAGTCTTGTCAAGTGCCGATCCTGCAATCGCATATATGATTATCCTATCATCAATTTCTCCGACTGCTTCACATATTGCATGCGCCCATTCTTCATTGAACTGGCTGATGGCACCGTGAGGAACCATATGATGAAGCATTACGCCTTCGGCTCTTGTAAATGCTGACATGGCCCCGAGCTGATATTTCACATATGCTTTCAGTTCTTCGCCTGAAACCATCATTTTTCTTCTTCCGAATCCCATAAGGTCCGGAAGTCCGGGATGTGCACCCACATCAACACCGTGTTCCCTCGCCATCTTTACAGTCTTTTCCATGACCATAGGATCACCTGCATGCCATCCGCATGCTATGTTGGCTGCAGTTACATATTTTATTATCTCTTCATCACATCCGAGCTTATAAGCTCCGAAGCTTTCACCCAGATCACTGTTAAGGTCAATTCTGTACATATATTTCCTCCAGTTTCTTCAGCGCCCCGATTTCTCTTATATACAATTCCTCCGCCAGCTCCACGCTGACTTCTACAAACCGTACTCTGCATCCCGGCACTGCCTGTGCCAGCTTCGGCAGGTCTGTATATATTACATTTGCGATCTTTGCATACCCGCCTACACTTTGTCTGTCAGCAAGCAGTATGATCGGTTTTCCGTCACCTGCAACCTGTACTGCTCCGAGTGAGATACCGTCACTGATGATATTGCAGTCTGTCACAAACTCAAGAGGTTCGCACTCGAGACGTATGCCCTGTCTGTCTGACTTGTCGGTAACGATTGCTGAATGATTCAGAAACCTTCTGATACCGGCTTTCGTAAATCTGTCATCCTGCGGTCCGAGCACAACTCTGACAGTAATATCCTTATCGTCAAATATCTCCTGTGTCACTGCGTCGAAATACGCTCCGCATATTTCCTCATTCCACTCCGGCACCGATGCGTTTTCGCATCCGTCTGTTCCGGTCGCATCATTATGTTCCCGTCTGCCGATTCTTATCACATCACCCTGCTTCAGTGCTCTGCCCTCATGTCCTCCGAGGCTGTTCTTGATATCCGTGGCACAGCTGCCCATGATTATTTTCTCGTCTATTCCGCCGGCAAATGCCACATAAGCCCTGAGTCCGTTCTGTCTTGCTCCGAAGCTGAGCACATCTCCTGAACTGACTGTAACAGGCTTATACATCGAAATGACGGCTCCGTTGATCTTCGGTGTCAGGTCCGCGCCGGTAACCGCAATAAGCGAATCTTCATTGAATCTGATTGCCGGTCCGATAAATGTTATCTCCAGCGCCGGTGCGCCCATCCTGTTACCGGCGAAGATATTCGCAATATGAAATGATCTCGAATCCATCGGTCCTGCCGGTGATACTCCGCCTGCCTGATAGCCGAATCTGCCCTCATCCTGAATCGTTGTAAGTGCACCTGCCCTGTCAATCGTAAATCCTCCCCGTACCGACGGATCTCTATGAATCTCTGTTTCATCAGATGATTCTTTTTCCTGACTCATTTTTATCCTGTCATATTCCGCCTTGTCGATGGCTCTTAATTTTACATGATCTCCCGCTTTGAAAAAGAAAGGATTCTCGCGTGAATAATCCGTTATATTAAGAGGTGTTGACCCCAGTATATTCCATCCGCTCGGCTGATGAAACGGCGTGATATTCGTCAGATTAGTCTGTGCGACTACCGAATGTGCAGGTATATTCACCCTAGGGGTTTCTCTTCTCCTGAAAGAAAACGGTTCCTCTTTTCTTGCCATATACGGATGACCCGGCGAGAACCCGAGCTGATATACATAGTACTCATGTTCCGTGTGCCTGCGGATCAGTTCGTCTGTACTGATATTTTCAAGCCTCGCGCAGTACTCCAGATCCGGACCCGTCTCTCCTCCGTACAGCACCGGTACTTCCTTTACTCTATTTTCCGAATCCGAAACCGGTTTCATATCTGTGATGCTCTGCTCAAGTCTTTTCTCGAGCTCGCACCGTCTTATGATATTTGGAAGATAATGCACCGAAAGAGCACAATAAGTAGGAACTGTTTCGACCACACCCTCTATCGGGTTTTTCTCCAGTTCATTTCTGAGCATGCGGACTCTCGTATTCATTTCGATGCTGACTTCATTTCCGAAGCTTACTGTCACGCAGCGCTCTCCGGCAGTCAGAAACCTGTATTCCATCCTATCCACCTCATCCGGCAGATTCTAAGTCTGCGAACATTACTCCATCGCAAGCTTTACGGCATTCTTCATCGCTCCGAAGAAAGCCGGACCTGCAGAAACAAGGAAGTTGTTTATGTTCTTGTTCTGATATCTTTCAAATGCTGCCGTCCCGCAAGGCATTATCAGTTTCTTTCCGTATTTTATGCATACATCATTTACCTGCGAGATCATATCCTGTACTTCATCACAGAAGAAATCACCCGGTTTGCCAAGCTCCGTTGAGAGGTCCCTCGGCCCTACCATAACCGCGGCAACACCGACATGAGATACGATTTCTTCAGCGTTCTTTACCCCGAGCGGGCTTTCGATCTGAGCCACTATAAAGTCTTCACAGTTTACATACTCAACATACTCTGCAGTGGTCATCGGGATAACATAATTATTTCCTCTTGCCTGGCCGATACCTCTTTCTCCGCGCGACGGGAAGTAGACATACTTCATGACCTCATCAAGATCCTCTGCCTTCTCAATATGCGGAATGATGATCCCGTCAAATCCCATATCAAGGACACGGCCGATAGTATTGATCTCAAACTCAGGCACTCTGATAAGAGTCGGAACACCGCATCCCTGTGCAACTGCCATGACTCTCTCCATTGCCTCCGGCGATGCCGCGCGATGCTCATTATCAAGAACAATATAGTGCACGCCCGCCATAGCGGCCATCTCAATCATCGGAATCTCCGTCCAGTCGGTTATCATTCCGATTCCGGGTCCGTTGTTGTCAAAAAGTTTTGAAATTGCCATATTTGCCTCCGATTGTTATTTATCCGTCTGTCGAAAAAACATCAGCATAAGTTTCCGTATATCTTTGCTGTGCTTGCTTACAATATCATCACGGTTCACAGGTATTCTCGTTACCGTATAATCTCGTGTATCTGAAATCCTCCGGGATATCCAGCTCTTCATATACCTTTTTCTTGTTTTCACGAACCTGCGTATCCAGTTCATCAAACAGATTATTGCCATAGCAGTCCATATCGACTACAAACGGTCCCAGCTCATCAAGTTCGAAATGCCACGGAGCTTCGATTGAACCCATCTCGTCAAAAAGATCAACGCCCTTTATATCTATCGATTTTATCCAGAGCAGCGGGCTGACACTTCTGGGTGAGACATGCACACAGTGGTACTCCTGCATTGCCCTTGAAGTCTCTTCACCCATTGTTGTCTTTCCGCATATCAGCTTAAGATTCCATTCCTTAATGGAGGAAGCTCCCCATTTTTCAAAACGTATGCTTGATGTAGGCATGAAGCTCATCAGTTCCCAGCCGTCTTCTTTTTTCACAACTATCGGACCATTGTGTATCAGCATGCTTCCGGGTTCCGGTTTAAACGGAAGCTCATGTCCTTCGTCAAATATATATCTTTGAAGCTTGGATCTGCAGGTAAAGCAAGGTCCCGACAAATATACCATATCCCCTGTATGAAGCTGCATTACGTCTTCATCACTGAGTGGTGCTCTGAGATGATACTCCGACATAGTTAACCCTCCTCGTAAAATACTGCATATTGTCAAATGCTGACTTTATCTGTCACCGAACCAGTATGCCCCGTCGAGCTTATCAAAACTGTTATCTGCATCAATTCTGAATGTTGATCTTCTTGCAACCATACAGTTACAGCTGACAGCAACCACTATGCCCGCGATATGCGTATATGCATATTCAACATTAACGGCAAGTGCACTCGTGTTTCCGCCTGCACCCAGGATGCCGAATCCGAGATCGTTGATTCCTTTGTACAGCCTCTCTTCAATATTCCGGATTTTCTCTTCCGGATGATGCGATCCTACCTGACGCAGACAGGCTGCCTCTTTCGCAAGATTTGCCGCTACATTCGCGGTTCCGCCTATACCGACACCGATAACCGACGGCGGACATATCGCCCCCGCTCTTGTCGCATCCGCAAAAGCATCAATGACAAACTTCTCTATTCCCTTCGTTCCGTCTGCAAATGCTACCACCTTCTGCCGTGTTCCTCCGAAACACTCGGAGCCTCCGCCCTTGGCGCAGTATGTGATTTCCAGACAGTCACCCGGAACAAACTTATATGTAAAATCAGGAATATTCGGGCCGATGTTATCTCCGGGGTCATACCCGGTGAGCGGATCCTTCATGGTTGCTCTGATGTAACCTTCTTTTGTAGCGCGTCGGACTGCATTTCTCACAGCATCCTCGAGCGCCATAAAACCTCCGTCTATATCGGCCTCATTTCCAGCTTTGATGTAAAAAATCGGCCATCCTGTATCCGCACATGACGGTCTGTCATATACCTCTGCCAGCCTGATTGATTCAAGCGTTTTCTCAAGACCATCCTTTGCACCGTCATTTGATTCGTTAAGTATAGCTTTTTCAAATGCTGCCCTCACGTCCGGTGATATATTGGTCGAGCCGTTTCTTATTGCCTGAAAAGCAGCCTCCTCTATCGTTTTTGCTGTTATCATAAATCAACCTCCATCTCCATAAGCGGAGCATGCTGCTGTGCACCGTATACGTCACGCTCTCCGAGCGCACCCGAAGCGAGCGGTCTTACAAGAGTTGCTTTTATCGCACGTGCAACGGGGTACTCGATAATATCCAGAACAGTATCAGCATCTATTCCATAAACTGATGCTATCTTCTCTTTCGTGATAATTCCGGCTTTACTTGCTTTTTCAAACATTTCATCATCAGCAAAAATAACATCCAGAGTAAGTTCGAAGGGGCCTGAATTCTTTGAACGTATTATCTTTGCCACATTCTTCAGCTTTCTCATCGCTTCTCCTCCCCGTTTACAAACTCATAATATGTTCTCGGAAACAGCTCTGCAGGATCATCATTTTCAAGCAGACTGTATGCGGAGAAATTAAAAACCTCTCCTACCGGAATGTCTGAAGGTGAAAAAGGAAATGCCAGATTTCCCGCTGTTGCTATTCTTCCTTCATAACCATAATGCAGCATCGTCGATCTTGCGACAGAGCAGACTGTGTTGGCATTTTCCTGGGTATCTGCCACTGCATCGATCACGATACCCACCTCATGCGATGTGATTTCTTTAAGCGGCTCAAGCGCTCCCATGACACCATTCTTTCCATACACGATGAAATCGAGTTTATAGTCTATATTCGTTCCGGAGATATTTTCCGCAGTACGTTTCTTAACTCCTTCAAGAACCTCATCCAGATGACTGATAAAAACAGAATCCCTGTTGCCGCATATGGATATCGTTCTGAATCCTGCCGATCTTACACCCTCAAGCTTAACATTCTTTCTTTCCTGCGGAATAAACTGTGAACCATAGACACGTACACGTCTTTCTGTTTCCTGAACAAACCTGCAGTCATGCAGATTCAGTGTGCCGCACGGTCCCGGAAGCATATACGGATTGGATTTTTCATACAGTGTATGAGCTGCTACAGAAGTCGTAGTGCAGACTCTGTCCGGTGAGCATGGCTCTACTGCAAAGCTGTCCTCATACAGATATCCCATCATGCAGTCTGATGCGCTTCCCGGCGTCGCTGCGATGCAGGCACACTCAAGTATCTTTCCGAGATGAGTTGCAAGAGCCTCTGAGTAACCGAGTCTTACCGGATCTGCAGCAAAAGCTGACGGATCATATGCTCTTCCGCACAGCACTATCTGAGCACCTTCATTAAGAGCCTTGATAATTGACTCAACACCCATCTGCGCAACGATACGTCTGCAGCCTCTGATATCATCAGGAGTAACTTCCGGTGCGGCTCCCAGTCGTACTATGTTTCCCTTCTCGCATTCCTGAATCAGGAATTCTTTATCAAATTCAGAAGAGATTGTCGCCATCTTAAAAGAGAATCCCTTCTCTTTTGCTATCTCCTTTATTACGCCTATCTCCCTTTCAAGATGAGGAGTTCCTCCCGAGCCGCCTGCTGAACCGATTATCATAGGGATGCCCAGTTTTATCGCATCCGAAAGCATAATTGTCAGATCTCTCTTTACCGCACTTCTTGTAGTAAACGGTTTACCGGCTCCGAGATAGTACGGACCCGGATCGGTTGAGCCTGCATCACATGCGATCAAATCAGGTTTCTGTTCTATTCCTCTGTTCCAGCTTTCTTCAGGAAAACCATAACCCACGATTCCCGTCGGTGCAAGTATTCTGTATTCCTTTAACATAGCAGCATCTCCTACTAATTTATCTATTACTATAATAATCCTTTCCGGCTTCAAAAAAAACTTCAAATTTATATATCACAAGTATATACTGTAATGTATACTTATTATCTTTCTCGTCGTTCGGAGGTATGCCATGGAACTTCTTCAACTCAGATATTTCTGTACTGCAGCACGCATGCTGAACATTTCTCATGCAGCAATATTTCATTCAATTCCACAGCCCGCTATGAGCAAAACCATATCCAGGCTTGAGGATGAGCTTGGTGTCAAACTGTTTACACGACAAAGGAATCATATTTATCTCACCTCCGACGGAAACGAATTCTATAAGAAGATATCTGCGGCCTTGTCTCAGATAGACGAGGCTACTTCCTCCATTCAATCAGGCATTGACAAAAAAAGCCATAGTAAAACAAAGCTCAATCTTATGGTTTCAGCCCTGCAGGCACCGATGTCGGATTTTCTTGCAGGATTTCATAACAATCACCCGGAGGTAGCATTTGACATTTCAAAATATCCTCTGCACAATGAATCTGATGCATATTATGATCTCTGCATTTGTGTTGACAGACCATCTGCGGGGTATGATATGTCGATACCACTTGTAACACGAAGCGAGGATTTATATCTGGCAGTTCCTGAGGACAATCCATTTTCAGCTCTTTCCATTATCAGAGTAAAAGATGTCAAAGATCTTCCGTTCGTGGCGCTGGTCCCGAGTTCTATTCTTGATTCTTTTGAATCAATTTGCAGAAAGAACGGTTTTGAGCCTAACATAGTCATAACCTGTGATGACTTTCAATCACTTCAGCGATACATCCTGTCCGGAGCAGGCTTTGCTGTTACTACTGCATATTCCTGGAAAAGCATGGCTGATAAACGTCTCACTTTCATTAAAATGGATGCTAAAATCAATCAGACTATATATGCCTATTGGTCCGGTAGCAGAGTTTTCCCTCCTGAATGGAGCACTCTTTTTGAAAAACTTATTGAATATTGTAGATAATAATAATATAATGTTAAAAGAGCGTTGCCGATAAACGGTTCTGCTTAATGGATTTTAAATTTCTTTAAGAATCGTCACTTTGCAGAGTGGCGATTCCTCTTTTTGAGAATAACCGCCTACCATTTTGGCAACGCCCAGCTCTTACCGAGCTATTTCTATTATATCAAACATCCGTTCGATTTTCAATGTTCGTTTTTTATTTTCTAACATTTGTTCTTTGTCAAACCAGCTTTCTTCCGATTATCGCTTCAAAGTTCTCCGCCAGCAGTTTCTGCTTGATATCATCATCAAAATCGGCCATAAGCACCCGTCCTACCATGATTCTCGGATCATTGAAGGTCTGATCAGAACCGAATACAAATTTCTCGATTGGAGCTTCTTTGATGAGTTCTTCTATCCATATCTGTGAATACAATGAGCCGTTGAAATCAAGATATACATTGTCATACTTATTTGCAAGATCTATGGAATCAAGGCAGCCCCTGTAGGTTCCTCCCATGTGACAAAGCTGAAGCTTGAGCTCAGGGAATCTTGCCATTACAGGGAAGTAGTCTGCCGGGTTGTTCGCCGGTTCAGTCTCCCATGTATGGCATGCTACCAGTATGCCGTTTTCGATGCAGTACTCATACAGCTTATCGTAATCTGCTGTTGCGATACAGGTAGATGTCTCACGCGGATGAATCTTCACTCCAACGAATCCCGGATCGTTCTTATACTTTTCTATCTGGGCAAGGCACTCGTCGTGATAATGCGGATCATAGAAAATAGATGCATATACATAACCCGGAAACATACGGGTAAATTCCATCATTCTCTCATTGCCCGCCGGAGCACCTCCATACAATGCCTTAAGCGAGCTTGCAACCATAGCGCCGATACCGATGCGTTTGGACAGTCTTATGCTTTCCTCAGCCGGAAGGCATTTAATATATAAAGCTCCCTGCTCTCCGTCTCCAAGATGCGCATGGGAATCGATGATTCTGAGTCCCGGTTTGATCTGACCATTCATAGCATATTCTTTAACAGTCATCATGCTCTCACCTCCACCAGTCTCTCAAAGTTTCCATGAGCAATCATTTCCTTCTCCTCCTGTGAGAGTTCGCAGAAGAGAATCTGGAATGTCTTGTCGTACGGCTCCTTCTCCGGCATATAGGTTCCGAACAGGAACTTGTCTGCGCCGACAAGTCCGACCATATTCTCTATGCCGAAATATTCGATCGTATTACATGTATCAAAATACACATTCTTATAATAATTGCAGAATGCAATGTACTGTCTGTTAAGCCACTGATCGGTATTCGTAATGATCATCCTCAGGTCAGGATACTTTTCCTTTACTGCTGCGGCATCATTCAGATTCAGCTCCTGGAGTGATACCAGAAGAGGAGTCCTGGTTTCAGAAAGGACGTCGAACATCCAGTCATACATCCACATATGCATCGGTGCGGCATAATTTGTCGGATGAATCCTGAATAAAGCCTTGTCTTCCTCTATCAGCTTAATCATGGCATCCCTGGTATATGTCTCATCAGGATACACCGGAGGCATCAGACGTATTACCGGATACTCCTTTCCACACGACTGCCTTGCATAGTTTAACGTAATGTCATTGGCATCAGCAGATTTATCAAGGTTATAGATTGCTCTGCTGAAAATGTTGTTTTTCTCGCATACAGATGCCACCTCATCATGCGTACTGGCATACTGCAGTGCATGAGGCTGAACGAAGAAATTACAATTGATGTCTTTAAATATCACTTGCCTACCTCCATCAATATTTCTTTATTTACAGGGCTGAAAGAATTTATGTCCTATGTATACAAATACTGATTATTTCCTGGGCAGATGCCTGAGCACACGTCCTGATCTTGCTCCGGTGTGCTCATCCTTTACTACTACCGGCACACCATTGACGATAACATAATCCATTCCCGATGAATATTTGTTTACCTCAGTAAACGTCGCATTGATCTTGAGTTCA